>JANOFD010000142.1:0-4368 GCA_031413455.1 Rhodobiaceae bacterium | reverse complement strand
CGAAGGCGGTAGGGGCCGCTGACTCAACTGGAGTTCGCCGACGGCTATAGTGCCGGCTGAGTCAGACTGCTCGACATATTCCAACACCCATTTTCGCCCCCTTCTCTTCGGAGCCGAAACAATTTCACTCCAACCCAAGTTCTTGCGCGACCCTAGTTCTTACGTAGGTGAGCTTAGCCGCACCGCCGCTCGTCACGAAGTCAGCGCGCGCGTAGCAAGCGCCACCACGCGTGGAATTCGTTTCTCGCCGTGCTCGTAATAGGCCACCATGCGCCGGCTCAGCCCCAAGGCGGACGCGGCGGCGTCCAACGTATAGGCCTTCCGTTCGCGCCAGGTCTTAAACGCCTCGGCGGACATTGTCGTACCCGCTTGCTCCTGCGCCAGCCGCCAAAGCGTATCGGCCGCCATGTCGATCTTGGCCGTCCAAACAACATCGGTTCCATGCTCGCCGACGCGCACGCTGCCGAACAATTTCCGCGACCGGCGCAGCGGCGCGTAAACGCGAAACGTCTCGATCAATCCCGAAACATCGACGCGGGTCTCGTCGCCCGAGTGCCAAGTGATTCGCAACGTCAGCGGTTTCTTGTCGGCGGACACGGCGGCGACGCGCGGCAATGTTTTTCTAGGCATTGTCATCCTCGCTCGTTGAGTTCGGTCCACTTCAGGGCCAGCATGTCTCGATGCGCCCGTGCCCAGGCCAGCACGCCGGAGATTTGGCTCGGGCGAGCGTTGCCGGCAAGCACCGTCAAATCCGAAATCCGCACCAGCACCTGAAAGTCAGGCGCGACAATGTGAAAGTGCGGCGGCCGATGATCGTCGGCATACATGCGCACACTCACCGTACCAAACCGTTTCAAAACAGGCATAAGGACTTGTCATCCCAGGAAGTGCAACTATTGCACTATACGCGGCGAAAGTCAAGGACCGGACTAACTCGATGCCAAAGGCAGGAGTTGACAGGTCAGCGCAATTGGAGAAACGATTGTACCCATGGGGGAGACCAACATGAAAACCTGGATGCACACACCGGCGCGCCTTCTGACGGGCGCACTCGCCGTGCTGCTGACTTCGACGCTGGCTTGCGCGGAAACCGTGCTCGTCCGCGCGGGCAAGCTGGTCGATGTGGTTGAGGGCCGCGTGCTTTCGGATCAGCTCGTGCGCATCGAAGATGGCCGCATTGTATCCGTCGGCAGTTTTCCAACCCAGCCACCCGCTGGCGCGCAAATCATCGACTGGTCGGCCTACACCGTACTGCCGGGCCTGATGGACATGCACACGCATCTGGTCGGCGACATCCAGTCCTCCAACGTCGCGGCCCCGCTGATGAGTTCTGCGGCCAGCGACGCGCTGATCGGTGCGGCCAATGCCCTCGCCACGCTCCAGGCCGGCTTCACCACCGTGCGCGACGTCGGCGCCTATCGCGCTTTCACCGACGTGGCGTTGCGCGACGCCATCGCCAAGGGTCTTGTCGAAGGCCCGCGCATGTTCGTCGCCGGCGCCTATATTACGGTGACACACGGCGGCGGCGAGGTGACGGGCCTTGCGCCGGACGTCATCGTCCCGGCCGAGATGCGCCGCGGCGTCGCCGACACCGAAGCCCAAGTGCGCCAGCGCGCGCGCGAACTGCTCGCGGGCGGTGCCGACTTTATCAAGATCATCGCCACAGGCGCGGTTTTGACCGCGGGCACCACGCCGGCCGCATCGGAATACAGCGAACGCGAGATCCGCGCCGCAGTCGATGAAGCCGCCGCCCACGGCACTTTCGTTGCCGCCCACGCCCACGGGGCGGAAGGTATCAAGAATGCCGTGCGTGCCGGCGTGCGCTCGATCGAACACGCCTCCTATCTCGACGACGAAGGCATCGCCCTGATGAAAAAGCACGGTACCTGGCTGGTCGCCGACATCTACAACGGCGACTACATCGATGAGGTCGGGCGCCGCGACAAGTGGCCGGAAGAAATTCTGCGCAAAAATTTCGAAACAACTGGGACCCAGCGCGAAGGGTTCACCAAGGCCGCGCGCGCAGGCGTGCGTATCGCCTTCGGTACCGACGCCGGCGTCTATCCGCACGCCGACAACGCCCGACAATTCGCCTACATGGTGCGCTACGGTTTAACGCCGATGCAAGCGATCCAATCCGCCACCATCAATTCCGCCCAAGTGCTGAGCCGCGAAAGCGACATCGGCTCGATCACGCCCGGCAAGCGCGCCGATCTCATCGCCGTCTCGGGCGATCCATTGCAAGACATCGACCTCCTTCACAAAGCCATAACTGCCGTGATGCAAAACGGCGTGATGGTGCGAATGCCTTAAAGCTCTAGAGATTTCATGCGGGCGCGCCGACGCGGTTCACAAGGGAGGCTCGCGTCGGCGTTGCGCATCGCAGTATAGCGATACAATCGCCATGACATAGAAAACGCGGACGCCGCCGATTGGTTGCCTTGCATAGCAAAATGTCCACAAATTAAGAACGCGGGAACCCGCTGGCGGCCAATTTCATCACCTGTCTTATTTGTTAGGTTTCCACAACTGGAATTTGAGGACATGCGCCCTATATCTGTCATCCGTCGGTAGATCAGAACAAGCGTTAGCAGTTCCCAAGCGTTAGAAGTCCCGACGACTGGCACACTCGCAAGAAGTGGCCGCTAAAATTCCACCGCAGGACCAGTTTGTAATGCGTGGCCGGGCTCGCCGGAGTGCGCGCGCTCGTGCCTTTAAAATTGGAGATTTGGATATGGATATGTCAAAAATTGCCTCGTTGCTGAAGACGATGTCGGAAATGGGCGAGACCACATCCGAAGCGCACGTCCGGGCGCAACTCAACGCCATTGCGTCCGCCTTCAAAGCGAGCGCCGTCCTGGTGCTGCTCAGTGAGCAAAAAACGGACGGGTCGGCGACGACGCTGCTCTATAGCGAGCCTGCGGGCGAGCCTGATTTTCTGGCTTCGATCAATGAAGCATTGCATGATACTGAACTCACACGCGTGCTAGGCCAGCGGGGTTGCATGTCGTTGTCGCAGCTCGCAGTCGACGGCGCATTCCGCCGAGTGCTCCAAACACTCGCAGGAAACGGCGACGCGTATGTCGTTCCCGTTGGCGATGAGGCATCGACGCTTGGCGTAGTCGTATTTGCAGGACCCGAGCTCAAATTGACGCCGTTCGCACGCGCGATCTTGTTTATCGCCGGGTATGCTGCGTTGACCCGCACCGTTAAGCTTGCCGTGTCCCCAGACCAGGCAACAAACACGCTACGCAACCTGTCGCAACGTGAAGCGGAGTGTTTGCACTGGTTGTCGGCTGGAAAAGACGACAGCGAGATATCGACCATCCTCGGGATCTCTCCGCGAACAGTGCGCTTCCACATGGACAATGTGAAAGTAAAGCTCGGTGTTGCGTCCCGCGTTCAGGCGGTTGCAAAGGCGTTGCGTAGATAGTGCATTTTTGCACAGTCCTCTTGGGACAATAATGCTCCCGCAAAAGTGCCGTAATTAACTAAGCAAAGCCAGGGCGCACCACGCAAAATGCGCCCTGGAGCTCCCGCTGCGGGAACTCTTGCGATGTTTGTGCGTTTTCGGAATGTACCTGCTTGTGAGGTAGGCCCGAGGCCCTTTATGCAACCCATTTCGGACAACGCTTTTCAGGGACTACTGCTCTCGCTGACGCCGCGCCTGCGTGCGTTCGCAAGAATGTTGAGCAGCATGCCGCAATTTGCTGACGATCTGGTCCACAACACCCTTCTCCAGGCGTGGGAGCAACGCTATAGCGCGCCAAAGCACGAGCAGATCGACGAGTGGTTATTCTACCTTCTGCGAAACTATTACTACATGGACAAACGCAGCCAGGTCGTCATCCGGCTGGGCGGCAATCGGATCATGACGCCTATCGGACAAATTGCGCTGCGGTCGAGCGCCGCCAGTGCACTTACCGAACTTTCTGATTTGGAGCGCGAGGTCATCATTCTCTTCGACGCCAGCGGCTTCGATTGTGAACAGATCGCGCGCATCGTCAGCAGCAATGTTAGATCCGTCAAAATCCGGCTTTCGAACGCCCGGCAGCAGTTGCTGGAACTCGACAAGCGATCAAAATCAAAACCAGCAAAAAGCGCAGACGTGAGCGCAGACGTCGCAAGTCGTCACCACCTGCATTAAGAGGAACAACAATGAACCCCGCCACCAGCCCAATCAAAAAAAATAAAGCGAAAGTGACCGGCCGTCGGGTGACACGGTTGATCGAAGGCGGTGCGTCCGAGGACGGACAGACCACTTACATCTCCATGGAACTCGATCACGTCGGATGTACGACGTTAATCATCGACTACGATCAGTTGCGCCAGTTGATCTATGTCCTGAGCCGCATCGCGGCGTCAACC
>JANOFD010000141.1:0-5394 GCA_031413455.1 Rhodobiaceae bacterium | reverse complement strand
CATTCGATGCGCTGGCGGAACCTGCGGTGAGCGGCCCATGCCTGACATTACCCAGCGGGGCTGGTGCGGCAACGATCACCCCTGGGCGATATTGCGGCGGCGGGATTTTGAAGGGCACCAAGACATTTGCGCCGGGCGTCTATGTCATGGACGGAGGTACCTTCAGGGCGAACGCCACCGCCAATGTGGCCGGCAGCGGTGTCACCTTCTTTTTTACAAATAATGCGTCTGTTGATTTCAACGGCTCCGCAAAAATTGTTCTGTCTGCGCCGACCAGCGGGGTCAATTCGGGCATGCTGTTTTGGGGCAACGACAGCAACGCGTTCGGTTCGAACAAGTTCAATGGGAACGCGACGTCGCAGTTGACAGGTGCGATTTATTTTCCGAAGCAAGAAGTTGAGTTTCTCGGAAATTTTTCCGGCGCGAGCGGTTGTCTGCGTATTGTGGCCTGGACAATCAAGTTTACCGGTTCATCGACGATGAGCGCCGACTGTACGGCGGCCGGACTTAACACCATGCCGCTGCCCGGCGCCGTCACGCTTGTAGAATAAGGAGGTTCGTCATGTTGAAGTTTTTTGTCGCACGTTTTTCAAGTGACCGGCGCGGTGTTGCCGCGATCGAGTTCGGCTTGACGGTTCCTGTGCTGCTGATCGCGTTGCTCGGCGTGGTTGATCTGAGTAACGTTGTCTACCAGCGCGGCGATCTTGAATCGGCACTGCGTTCGGGCATCCAGTATTTTATGAATGGCGGCGATGATTTGGCCAAAGCGCAAGAGGTTGTCGACGATTCCTGGACCCAGCGCCCGGAAGGCGCGGTTGTAACTGCCGAAACGTTTTGTCTGTGCGGCGAGGTTGTGCATGCATGCAACGCACTGTGCGACGATGATACATATCCGGTGAGCTACAACCGGTTGAGGGTGACAGCGACATTCGAAGGAATTCTAACGAATGATACGTACGAGTCCGAGCAATCGGTGCGGGTCAGATGAGGGTGAGAGCGATGCGAAACTTGAAAGCGTTCGGCGCGGCGCGAGATGGTGCATCGGCGCTTGAGTTTGCCATCATTCTGCCCGTGTTCGTCACGATGGTGCTGGGCACGATTCAGATGGGAATTGTGTTCTTCAAAGCTGGCTCGGTTCAATTCGCACTGGAGGAAGCGGCGCGCGAGGTGATGGTAGATCCGGATATGTCCGCCAGCCAGATCCAGCTTGCCATCGAAAATCAGCTTGAGAGTTTGACCCAGCAAGAGATCACAGTGACGTATTCGGTTGACAGTTCCGGCGGGGTGTCCGTCGCCCAATTGAACGCGGTGTTCGATATCGAAGTCGTGATTCCGTTTTTTCCGGGATTTTCGATCAATTTCGATGCGCAGACGCACATTCCGCTGCTGTCGTAGCCCGGCTCCCGAAATGGGACAGCGCACTCTTTGAGGGACGGTTTACTTACCCTTGAGGGTTGAAGGCGTAGTTTGTAACTATGTGGGAAAAGAGCACAAAATTGACTTCGTTTGCACTTGGCGTGGTGCTGATGGTGCTGGGCACGGTCCAGCTTTATGCCGGGCTTGCGGCAGCGGTCACTGAAGACGCGTTGGTCGTCAGCACTGTGTCGGCGTTCATGGTGCTTTTTCCAAGTGTCGTGTTTTTGTCATACGCCATGAAATCGATGGAGCCGTCGCGCTTCATGCTTCCGGCGGCGGATTTGCTCATTGGCGAAGATGCAGAGTCGGCGGCGAATACAGGCGGGAATGTCGTCCCATTTGCGCCTGTGAAAAGCGAATCCGTGCCCGGCCAGGCTGCGGCCCGCCTTCACATTAAGTAGTTATCGCGGCGCCGACGCTCGCGGTTGGCCAGAAATACGCCAAATGCAAGGACAACGAAGATGAATATTGTTACCGCGCCCATGCTCCATATCTGATCGCGTTCGCAGACAGGATTTTGAGCAAATTCACTTAATGCGCTGCAGCTTGTCTTGCCGATGAAGTCCACGATGTCGAATGTCATGACGCTGTGCCCTGTTGTGGTTGGGAACTGCATCGCAAAAGTGGTGCCAATAGAGGCAGGGCATGAGGCCGCGTGATTAATTCGTGAGCCAACCCGCCTGTTTGAGTTCCGAAGCGTAACCGCGGCTCACGGGAACCTCGAGGCCATTGTCGAGCCTGAGGGACAGTTTACCATCACTGCGTTCCACCGATCTCACTGCGGATTTGGCGACCCACCACGACCGGTGGGTGCGCGCGCCCGGGGTTATACCCATTTCGCTGGCGGCGTCGCTGAGGCGCATGAGGATCAGGCCGGAGCCAAGTTCGGTTTGAACGCGCACATAGTGATCTTCGGCCTCGAGGGCGAAGATGCACCCGCCTTTGATTTTTGCAGGCAGCCTGGCGTCGAGTGTCGGCGCGATGGTGGTGCCCAATACCTGGACCGGTGCAGATGCTGCGGCAACGCGTTTGTTCCGTTCCATGACCAAGCTGGCGATTGCCGTCATTGCGAGCGTGATGATCCAAACGTAGAGGACGAACACGGCGCTCAGAGTGGTTGCGTATGTACCGAAAACCAGCTGTGCTGCCAGCCAGGCAACCAGGGTCATGACCGCGGTGACGGCTGTTGACAAGGCGGCGAGTGTCGGGACCGGGCGATTGTGGAAGAATTTTATCCGGTCCAGTGCTGCGCCCGCGATGGCACCGGTAAACGCGCCGGCCATCATGGTGGGGACCCAATAGGCAAAGCGCATCCCGAGCGGTGCTTCGTATGAACCAAACGGACCGAGTACCGCCAGTACGATCCCCGGCAGCGTCGCCAGGAGCGCGAAACGAAGCCATGCGATGCCTATGAATTGGGCCGGCATTGGCGCTTCGCGAGTTGCAGCCCCCGGCGTTTCGCGAATTTCTGACTGCATTTCGCGGATTGGCGGTCGCGGTTCGTTGGTCATTCTGTCATGGGTGTTGAGCGGCATTGCTGGATCATGGCGATGTTTTCGAGAGTTTCAGAAGGGGTAAGATATGGCAAGCGGCAATCGGGCAAACTCAGAGTCCCTTTGGCCCGACAAGGGTTTCTGGAGGGGATTCTGGTGGAGCTCGCTGTTTGGCCTGTTCATGACGTTTGCGATCCTGGGGGCGTGGATCGCCACGATGCCAGAGGGGCCGCGCACGCGCATGTTGAACTATTGGCTCAACCTGCGTGTGCCTGCGCCGTCGCTTGATTGGGCGCCGCTACAGGGGTCGCCGCTGGCGGTTCAGGTGCATGTTATGGCGGCGGTCTTGGCTCTGGTCGTCGGCGCGATCATTTTTCTGTTGCCCAAGGGCACGGGGTTTCACCGCCTTTTGGGGTGGAGTTGGGTGACGTCGATGATTGTGGTGGCGGCGACGTCGATTGCGATGGTGGCTGATTTCGGAAATGGATTTAACGCGCTGCACGTTTTTACCGCGGTTACCGTCATTTCGCTGTGGGGCGGACTTACGGGCATTCGGCGTGGCGACGTCCGCCAGCATGCGGGGTCTATGGTCGGGCTCTATATCGGGGGGCTGATCATCGCCGGGCTCTTTGCGTTTATTCCCGGGCGGACGATGTGGGCAACGGTGTTTGGCGGCTGAGGCCTTGGCATTTGTGCATGGCGTCACTAGAACGGAGTGCGATGTCACCGGCGTTAAACACCCTCCCGCCGTGGGTTCGCATCGTTGAACAGGATTATTGTCAGCGCAAGGGTTACAACCAATGCGACAACGATCATCGCACCGGTTGGCAAGTCGAATTGGGCTGACGCGAGCAGACCTGTGGCATAGCCTGTGATGCCAACCGCATAGGCGCCGGGAAGTCTCCAGCCTTCGCTGAAACGCCGTGCCGCCAACGCGGGGACGATGAGGCTGGCGAACACCAAATAGATTCCGACGAGCTGAACCGATTGCGTGACGACCAGCGCGAACAGAACATAAAAGCCGATCTGGCCCAGCGATCGGCGAAAGCCAAACCAGACAACGAGCGCCACTGCGTAGAGCAACGCGACAGGCTCAAGCGCTTCCGGCGAAACCCAAAGAATCTGTCCGATCAACATGTCCTTCAAATGTTCGCCGCCGTGCGGATTATTGGCAAGAAAGAGAAGCTCAACGCTTGCGGCTAAAACGAACAGCACGCCGATCAATGCTTCCTGGACTTCGGGCCATTTCTTTTCGGTCCACGTCAGGAGTAGTGCGCCAATCAATGCGGCTGTGACTGCCGCGACTTGGACACGCCAGCCCTGGGGTTCAAAGCCCAAGGCGTTGGCAGCAGTAACGCCGAGGCCCGCCACTTGGGCAATCGCCAGATCGATAAAAACAATGCCGCGTGTCAGGACCTGCATGCCCAGCGGCACGTGGGTCGAGAGCACCAAGAGGCCGGCGAGGAATGCCGGCCCGAGGATGGAGAGTTCGAAACTGCTGAAGGTCACTACTTTGCTCCGGCAAGCAGACGCTTCAACGTGTCGTCATAGAGTGAGAACAGGTCTTTTGCGTCTTCAGTGCCGCCGACCGTAAATGGCAGCATGATTGCCGGGGTCTTTGTCCTTTCGCCAATGAACTGCGACGCGCGATCGTCTTGATAGGCGGCACGGATAATCATTTTCACGGGTTGGCGTTCGAGCGTGGTCAACACTTGTGCCAGGTGGCCGCTTGAGGCCGGAACGCCAGGTTTGGGTTCGAGGATTGCGATTTGTTTCAAGCCCAACCAGTTGATCATGTAGACCCAACCGGCATGTTGCACGGCGATCGGTGTGCCTTTGAGCGGCGCGGCAGACGCCTCCCATTTCGCAAGGGCTGCAGTCCAACGCGCGGTGAAATCGGAAAGTCGCATCTCGTAAGCTGGCGCGCTTGCTGCGTCGAGTTGGACGAAGCGTGCGGACAGGGCTTTGGCCACAATCAGGATGTTTCGCGGATCGGTTTGGATGTGCGGATTACCCGCCGGATGAACGTCACCTTCGGCGCGATCGAGTTTGGCGGGCACATCGAGAAGGCGCACAACGCTTGCTGCTTCGAAGGAGCCGGGCGTACACCAATATGGTCGGCGCCCAGGATGAACTGGTGTTCGACGGGAATAGCGTCATTCTCGATCACCAGGGTGAGGTGATCGCGCGGGGGAAAGCGTTTGAAGAGGACTTCATCGTCGCTGACCTCAACATGGAGCCTGTTGTTCGTGCAAGACGAACCGGCCGGAAAAAGCTCTTGCCGAAGCGCATGGCCTCTGCCGTGGAAGTCTATGCTGCGCCGCTTCCAACCGTTCAAAAAACTTCGGTGCGAATGGTCCCAGCTGTGGCATCGGGCCTAGAGCAACTGGAGGAGGTCTATCTGGCCCTGACTCTGGGGGTGCGTGACTACGTGAGAAAAAACGGATTTACCCGTGTCGTGATCGGCTTGAGCGGCGGTGTGGAC
>JANOFD010000140.1:0-2206 GCA_031413455.1 Rhodobiaceae bacterium | reverse complement strand
TCTGCCTCCGGCGGGGAGGTCGTAGGCGACGGTGGGGCGGTGAAGTGTCAGCTTTGAATGGTTGATGATATTGAGGTCGGCCTTGTAGCCGCGCTTCAGGATACCTCGATCGTTAAGGCCTACGGCTGATGCGGTGTCTTGGGTTTGGGCTTTGATCACCCATTCGAGAGGGAGTTTTTCGCCGCGTGTGCGGTCACGGGTCCAATGGGTGAGCATGGATGTTGGGAAGCTGCCGTCGCAGATCATGCCGACGTGGGCGCCGCCATCGCCCAAGCCCAGAATCGTATTTGGGTTGCGCATCATGGCGAGCGATGGCTCCAGACTGTCGTTGGCGTAGTTTAGGAACGGGAACAGGATCAAGGCGCGGCCGTTGTCGGCGAGCAACCAGTCATAGGCAAGCTCTTCGGCGCGCTTGTTTGTGCGCGCGGCTTGTGCGCCGAGGCTCATGCCGGGGGTTGGTTCGTAGTCTGGCGGATCGGACAACGGGAACATTTTGGCGAAGTTGTGCAGGACTGCTTTGACGAAGGGGTTGTCGGAGGCTGGTTGTTCGGCGAGCAGCTTCGCGCGCATTTCGGGCGTGCGCATCGCGGCGAGGCGCTCGGTGAAGGAAAGGTGTTCGATCTTCTTGTAGCTGTCGTGGGCCGAGAATGGATTGAGGGTCAGCGAGAGGCCAAGGAGAAGGCCGACAGGCCGGCCGCAAACTTGTGCTTTCACCGGCAGTTTGTCGGCGGCGCATTGGTCAAGGAAGTTCAGCAGCATCTTCCATGAGTCTGGGCTGCGATCAGATTGGGCGAGCGAGAAAGAGAGCGGGCGGCCTGACTCGACGACGAGGCGGCGCAGCATCGACAGTTCCTGCGCGGGATCGGTGAAATCTGAAACAACTTGCAGCACGCCGCGGTTGGCGGCTTTGAGGCCCATGGCGATGCCGAGCAATTCGTCTTCGGCGGCGGTGAGTGTTGGGGTTGGCTTGCCGTCGCTGGTGCGATGGTTGAGCGTGCGCGAGGTGGTGAAGCCCAAGGCGCCTGCTTCCACTGCGTCCTTGGCTATGCGTCCCATCTCGGCGATTTCGTTTGGCATTGCAGGTTCGCGGTTGGCGCCGCGTTCGCCCATCACATAGACACGCAGTGCGCCGTGCGGCACCTGAGTGGCGAAGTCGATGTCGTGCGGACGCTCTTCGAGGGCGTTGAGGAACTCGGGGAAGGTTTCCCAATTCCATTTCAGGCCTTCGGTGAGAACGACGCCGGGGATATCTTCGACGCCTTCCATCAGGCGCACGAGCATGTCGTGGTCGCCTGGTCTGCAGGGGGCAAAGCCGACACCGCAATTGCCCATCACGGCTGTCGTCACGCCGTGCCATGCGGACGGTGTGAGGCGATCATCCCAAGTGGCTTGGCCATCGTAGTGGGTGTGGATGTCGACGAAGCCGGGGGTGACGATTTTGCCCCTGGCATCGAGCTCTTCGCGGCCATTACCGGGGACATGACCGACTTCAACTATGCGGCCGTCCTGAATGGCGAGGTCGCCTTCAAAGCCTGCGACGCCTGTACCGTCAAAAATCGTGCCATTGCGAATGACGATGTCAAAACCGTTTGCCATTTCCCTGATGCCCTTCAATGACTGGATGGAAGAGGTTAACACGGTTTGGTCTTGACAGAAGAGCGTCTGCCCGCATTTTGCAGTGTATGCGCAAGCTTTTGGTCCAATTGTTGTTGAACCTGCCGGGGAAGTGGCTCGTGGCCCTCTCGGGCGGCAAGCCGTTGACCATCGAAGGTCGCACGATCGATCCAAGGCTGCAGTTTGTGGGCGCGATGGGAAAACGCCAACCTGCGCTTGAGATGCTGACGCCGCAGGCCGCGCGCATCGCGACCAGACAGGGGTTTGCCCTGCTTGATGGTGGTGCGGGGACCGACATTGATATCGATGACATTCAGGTGCCGGTTGCAGGGCGCAACCCCATTGCCGCCCGCCGCTATACGCCCAGACTGCCAAACCGGCTGGTTCCGACGCTGGTTTATTTTCATATGGGCGGCTGCGTGATTGGCGATCTGGAGACCTGCCATGTCTTTTGCTCGCAGATCGCTTCGCGGTCGGGATGTTTGGTGATCTCGGTCGACTATCGTCTGGCGCCTACGCACAAGTTTCCCGCGGCGGTGGACGATGCTTTGGCGGCATTTCGATGGGTGCGTGACAATGCGCGCTCGCTGGG
>JANOFD010000139.1:0-3225 GCA_031413455.1 Rhodobiaceae bacterium | reverse complement strand
GCCTGCAGCTACGGCCTTCTCGACCGCCGCCCCCGACATGTCGAAGACCTTCACCTCGTGCCCGGCCTTCACCAGATTGACCGCCATCGGTCCACCCATATTGCCGAGCCCGATAAACCCGATGCGCATGTCAAGCCTCCTGTTCAAAGGTAAGTTCAGCCTCGCCGAGCGGCGCAAAATATTTGGCAACGTCGCTATCGCTCACACCGGCGAGATCAGCCGGCTGCCACTTCGGCGCATTGTCTTTCTCGATGATGACGGCGCGCACGCCCTCATAAAAATCATGGCCGCGCATGAAGCGGTTCGTCAGTCGAAACTCAAGCTTCATGCACTCTTCAAAGCCAAGCCTGGCGCCCTCGCGGATTTGATTGAATGTCACGCGCAAACTGGTGGGCGACTTCGTAGCCAGCGTCGCCAGCGTTTGCTCCGCAAACATCGAGGTATCACCCTTCAATGATGCTATAATTTCCGCAACCGAGGTGCCGGCATAGTGCCTGTCAATGGCCGCACGCAAGCCCTCGATCTTGGACTTAGTTTCGGACTTCACCGCATGGCGCGACAACACGCGCTCAACCGGCAATCCGTCTTCGCAAAGTGCGGCCACCAAAGCCTCGTGCTGGGCCACCGGCACCACATGACTAGCCACCCCAACATACGCCGCGTCCGTCACATCAAGCCGGGCCCCGGTCAGCGCCAGATACAATCCCGTCTCGCCCGGACAGCGCGGCAGGAAATGCGTTCCGCCAACATCGGGAAACAGACCTATCCCGGTTTCCGGCATGGCAAACATCGTGCCTTCACCGCACACACGCGCAAATCCGTGAATGGAAACGCCGACCCCGCCACCCATCACAATCCCATTGATCAATGCGATATAGGGCTTGGGATAACGCTTGATAAGCCGGTTGAGCCGGTACTCGCGCTCGTAGAACTCGATGACATAAGGTGTCCCCGATCGTCCGGACTCATACAACGCCCGGATATCACCTCCCGCGCAGAACGCCCGCTCGCCGGCGCCGCGCACCACCACCAACTCCACACTGGCGTCACTCCGCCACGCCCGCAACTGCGCGTCCATGGCATCGACCATGCCAAGCGTCAGTGCATTCAGCGCTTTGGGGCGATCGAGTGTAATCAACCCCGCCCGGCCACGCTGCTCGAAGTGAACTTCATCCATGAACCATGCCCTCAAGCCGCCGGCACGCGCGCCAGGTTACGCGGCCACAGCCCGCTCAGAAGCCCGAAGCCGTAGGCCCAAACAATCCAGCTCGCGAACAACCGTTCTTGCCCGGCGTTCAAACCAGGAAGCGCAACATCGATCCAGCCAATGACCGCCGCATCTCCCAGCAAACCGCTCGCGCAAATCAAAATCGCTGCCGCCGCACGCTCATTGCGCGGGGTTTGAAAGGCCGCAAAGAAGAACCAGCCGATAGAGTAAACCAGCACTGGCGTCACGACAAACAGAGCCGCTGTCCACGCCAAATTGTCTGGCACGAAAATCAGTTCACCCATCCAGCGAATGATCAGTGTCGTTTCAAACCAGATCAATAACCCATAGGCCAATGCGTACAAGGCGACGCGTTGCGAGATCATCGTCATTGCCGCATCATCTCCCGCGCGATAATCACCCGCATAATTTCGTTGGTGCCTTCCAAAATCTGGTGCACACGCAAGTCGCGGACATGGCGCTCCAGCGGAAAATCCTTCAAATAGCCATAACCGCCATGCAGCTGCAGCGCATCATTGGCAATCTTCGACGCATTGTCGCTGGCAAAGCGCTTGGCCATCGCGCACAACATAGTCGCCCGCGGATCGCGGCGATCCAGGGCCGCTGCCGCGTTCCAGATCATCAACCGCGAAGCTTCAAGATCAGTCGCCATGTCGGCAAGCTTGAACTGAGTGGCTTGAAACTCGCCAATCTGCTTGCCGAATTGTTTGCGCTCCACAACATATCGCTGCGTCTGTTCCAAAGCCGCACGTGCAGCGCCCAGCGAGCACGCACCGATATTGATACGCCCTCCATCCAGACCCATCATGGCGATGCGAAATCCTTCGCCTTCCGCGCCGATGCGATTGGCAACCGGAATTCGGCAATCTTCAAAGTTCACGGTCGCAGTCGGCTGGCTGCGCCAACCCATCTTGCGCTCATTCTTGCCGAAACTCAGACCCTTCGTTCCCTTCTCGACCACCACGCATGAAATACCCTTGGGCCCATCGGCGCCGGTTCGCACCATGCAAACATAAATGTCCGACACGCCCGCGCCGGAAATGAAAGCCTTACCGCCGTTCAAAATGTAATGCTCACCATCCTGCACCGCTTTGGCTTTCAGATTCGCCGCATCGGAACCCGCACCCGTTTCCGTCAGACAATAGCTCGCGATCAACTCCATGCGCGTCAGCTTCGGCAGCCACTTGCGCCTCTGCTCATCAGTGCCGAAACGGTCGATCATCCACGACGCCATATTATGGATCGAGATATAGGCAGCCGTCGGCGTGCAACCCGCCGCCAGCTCCTCAAAAATCAGCGCTGCATCAAATCGGGTAAGCCCGCTGCCCCCGACATCGTCCTTGACATTGATACCGGCAAACCCCAGTCCCGCCGCCTGGCGCAGGGTTGGAATGGGAAAGATCTCTTCCTCATCCCATTTCGCCGCAAAAGGCGCGAGCTGGCCCGCCGCAAAATTCCGCGCCGTCTTTTGCACCAGGAGCTGTTCTTCATTCAATTCGAAGGGCATTGCATCTTCCCCTTAGCCTTCCGGTGGTGATACGTAGAGCCTCACCTGCTGTCAACGAAGTGTCTCAACCCATGCCAACCGACAGGTCCCAGCATTTTCCGGCCACCCGCATGCGCCGATTGCGGCGCACGGAATGGGCGCGCCGGCTCGTTGCAGAAAATGTGCTGACCCCGTCGGACCTGATCTGGCCACTTTTCATCACCGATGGCAAAAACAAACGCGAACCCATTTCGGCAATGCCGGGTGTTGAGCGAATCTCCGTTGACCTCGTCGTCCGCGCCGCTGAAGAGGCATGCCAGCTCGGCATTCCGGTGATCGCGGTGTTCCCTTTCACCGACCCCTCACGCAAGACCGAGGATGGCCGCGAAGCATTGAACCCGGACAATCTCGTGTGCCGCGCGACCCGTGCTGTTCGGGAAGCTAAACTGGACATCGGAATCATGTGCGATGTCGCGCTCGATCCCTACACCACCCACGGCCACGACGGCCT
>JANOFD010000138.1:0-8716 GCA_031413455.1 Rhodobiaceae bacterium | reverse complement strand
GTCCTTTGCGCCTTAGCGGTGAAATTGTCTTTCTGCTGCGCGACGCGAAGTAGCAGCCACAGCACCCTCGCCTTTCGCCGACTGAGGCGTTATCTGTGGCGCGCCAACGCGTGAGGAGATTCTTGTCTTGAAAGCGGCCGTTGTTGTTTTTCCTGCTTCGAATTGTGATCGCGATGTGGCGATGGCGCTTGAACGTGCCAATGGTAGGCCTCCCGCCATGGTTTGGCATGGCGATGCGAGCCTGCCGGACGGGTTGGATTTGATCGTCCTGCCCGGTGGTTTTTCTTATGGCGACTATCTGCGCTGTGGGGCGATGGCGGCGCATTCGCCGATCGTGCGTGATGTGATTGCACGTGCGAAGAAGGGCACGCCGGTGCTGGGCATCTGCAATGGGTTCCAGATATTGTGCGAAACCGGATTGCTGCCTGGCGTGTTAATGCGCAATGCGAGCCTCAAATTCGTCTCGCGCAGCGTGCGCATGACGGTCGAAGGCGCCAACACGATGTTCACGGCGCACTACAAACCCGGCCAGACGATCAATCTCCCGGTGGCGCACGGCGACGGCAACTACTTCGCCGACGACGAAACGCTCGAGCGCATCGAGAAGGAGGGCCTCGTCGCCTTCCGCTATGTCGAAGGTGACAACCCCAACGGCGCGGCGCGCAACATCGCCGGCATCTTCAATAACAAGCGGACCATCCTTGGTCTCATGCCGCATCCCGAACGCGCTGCAGAACCGTTGCTCGGCGGTGTGGATGGCACAGTGATCTTCGACAGTTTGGCAGGGGCGCTCTCGTGACCATAGCAACACTCACGCATGCCATCGATCACGGGTTATCCGAAGATGAGTGGAAGCACGTTTTGCGGGTGCTCAATCGGGCGCCGAATCTGACGGAGCTGGGTATTTTCTCGGTGATGTGGAGCGAGCATTGTTCGTACAAATCTTCGCGCGTGCATTTGCGGCAACTGCCGACGGCGGCGCCGTGGGTGATCCAGGGCCCGGGCGAGAATGCGGGCGTCATCGACATCGGCGATGGCGACGCGATTATTTTCAAGATGGAAAGCCACAATCATCCCTCGTTCATCGAGCCTTATCAGGGGGCAGCGACGGGTGTGGGCGGGATCATGCGCGACGTCTTCACCATGGGCGCGCGGCCGATTGCGATGTTGAATGCACTGCGCTTTGGTGAGCCTTCGCATCCCAAGACGCAGCATCTGGTGGCGGGCGTGGTGGCCGGCATCGGCGGCTATGGCAATTGCATGGGCGTGCCGACGGTGGGCGGAGAAGTGAATTTCCATCGCGCCTACAACGGCAACATTCTGGTCAATGCGATGTGCGTTGGACTTGCAAAGGCCAACAAGATTTTCCTGTCGGCGGCGAAGGGGTCGGGCAATCCTGTTGTCTATGTCGGATCAAAAACGGGACGCGATGGTATTCACGGGGCAACGATGGCGTCAGCCGAGTTCGACGATGCCTCGGACGAAAAACGCCCGACAGTGCAAGTGGGCGATCCGTTCACCGAGAAACTTTTGCTTGAGGCGTGCCTGGAATTGATGGCGACCGACGCCATTATCGGCATTCAGGATATGGGTGCTGCCGGGTTGACGTCGTCGTCGTGCGAGATGGCTGACAAAGGCGGCTCTGGGCTGGAGCTCAATCTTGACAAGGTGCCGTGCCGCGAGAATGGCATGACGCACTTTGATATGTTGCTCTCGGTAAGCCTGGAGCGCATGCTGATGGTGCTCAAGCCGGGGCGCGAGGCTGAGGCTGAGAAGATTTTCCGCAAGTGGGAGCTCGACTTCGCGATCATCGGAGTGACCACCGACACCAAGCGTCTGGTGCTGAACTTCAAGGGCGAGATGGTGGCTGATATTCCGGTGGCGGCCCTTGCCGACGAAGCCCCGCTTTACGAGCGCCCGTGGACGGAGCCTGAGCGGCCGAAGGCGCTTGGCGCGCTGCCGGAGCCGAAGTCCATCAGCGAGGCGCTGGCCAGGTTGGTTGCCTCTCCTGATCTTGCAAGCAGACGCTGGATTTGGGAGCAGTATGACTCGACCGTCATGGCCGATACGGTGCAAAAGCCGGGTGGCGATGCTGCGATCGTGCGCATTCATGGCACCAACAAAGCGGTGGCGATGAGTTGCGATGTGACGCCGCGTTATGTGCAGGCCGATCCGTATCTGGGCGGCGTGCAGGCGGTGGCTGAGAACTGGCGGAACCTGACCGCGGTTGGGGCGCTGCCGCTGGCGATCACCGACAACCTGAATTTCGGCAATCCGCAACGGCCGGAGATTATGGGACAATTTGTGCTGGCGGTGCGCGGCATCGGCGATGCTTGCCGGGCGCTCGACTTCCCGGTCGTGTCGGGGAATGTGTCGCTCTACAACGAGACCAATGGGCAAGGAATTTTGCCGACGCCAGCCATCGGCGGCGTTGGGCTTCTGCTCGATGTCACCAAGCATGCTTCGATTCCGTTCAAGGCGGCCGGTGAAACTATTCTTGTGATCGGCGAGACCAAGGGTCATCTGGGTCAGTCGAGCTATGCACGCGAAATTCATGGCCGCGAGGAAGGTGCGCCGCCGCCGGTCGACCTGAAGGTGGAACGGCGCAATGGCGAGTTCGTTCGCGGGCTTATCACTTCGGGCCGTGTCAATACTGTGCATGATGTCTCTGACGGCGGGCTGGCGGTTGCGATTGCCGAGATGGCGATGGCGTCGGGCATTGGCGCCAGCGTGGCAGCGCCCGCGACGGTATCGCGCGCGGGTTTCTGGTTTGGCGAAGACCAGGCGCGCTATGTGCTGACCGCATCTGCGGCGGAAGCGGAGCACATCTGTGCTGAGGCGAAACTCGCGGGAATTTCTGCCTTTGTGCTGGGTACCACGCTTGGCGAGGCGCTGAAAATCGACGCGGAAGGCGCGTTTCCGGTGGCACGCCTGCGCCAACTGCACGAGGAATGGCTACCCAAATTGATGTCAGGGGCTTAAGTTACTCACATGCCCATGAACGCCGGAGATATCGAGCGCCTGATCAAAGAGGCGCTGCCTGACGCCAAGATCACGATCCGGGATCTGGCGGGTGACGGCGACCATTTTGCGGCGGAGGTTGTCTCGGCGGCGTTCAAAGGCAAAACGCGGGTTCAGCAGCATCAGATGGTTTATGCCGCGCTTAAAGGGCGCATGGGTGGCGAGTTGCACGCTTTGGCGCTGCAGACTTCGGCTCCGGTGACTTGATCAGGGCCCGCTTGTCACCTATGTCTGACTGCAACAGGCACACAAGGGAGCGGGCGCGTGCCCGCATACACACATGACCGGCATCCATGACCGCATCAAAGCCGACATCGAGTCCAACGACATCGTCCTCTACATGAAAGGTACGCCAGCGGCGCCGCAATGCGGGTTCTCGGCGACGGTCATTCATATCCTCGACCATGTAGGTGCCAAGTACAAAGCGGTGAATGTGCTTGCCGACCCGGATGTTCGCAACGGCATCAAGGAATTCTCGCAGTGGCCGACGATCCCGCAGCTTTATGTGAAGGGTGAATTTGTCGGCGGCTGCGACATCATCAAAGAGATGTTCGAGAGCGGTGAGCTTCGCCCGTTCATGGAAGAAAAAGGTGTCGCGCTCGAAGCGGCGTGAGCCTCACACTTTCCGATATTCATGAAGCCGCGGATCGCATCCGCGGCTTTGCTATTCGTACGCCGCTGATTGAGGCGCGCGCGGCTGGTGCTTCGAGCGGCGCGCGCGTGTTCGTGAAGGCAGAGGTACTGCAGCGGACGGGCTCGTTCAAGTTTCGCGGGGCGATGAGCCGGATGGCGCTGCTGACGGCGGACGAGCGCTCGCGCGGCGTGGTGGCGTTTTCTTCGGGCAATCATGCGCAGGCGGTGGCGGCGGCGGCGCGCGAACTTTCGACGACGGCGGTGATTGTGATGCCGGCAGATGCGCCCGCGCTCAAGATCGCCAACACGCGAGGGTTCCGGGCCGAGGTGGTTTTGTACGACCGCTTGACGGAAGACCGGGTTGCGATCGGCAAGCGGTTGGCGGCCGAGCGCGGCCTCGTGCTCGTGCCGCCGTTCGATGATTATCACGTGATGGCGGGGCAAGGGACGATCGGGCTTGAGCTTGCCGAGGACGCGCGGGCCCTGGGTGTGGCTTTCGATAGCGTGCTCGTACCGTGCTCGGGTGGTGGTTTGGCAGCAGGGATTGCGACGGCAATGTCTGCGTTGTCACCTCCGACGCAAGTGATTGCGGTGGAGCCCGCCAGCTACGATGACATGGTGCGCTCGCTGAAGGCGGGCCAGCGGCTGGCGAATGCGCCGGGGCCACAGTCAATTTGCGACGCGCTGATGGTGGATATGCCAGGCGCGTTGACGTTTCCGATCTTGCAGGCGCTGAAGGCGGGCGCGGTTTCGGTCAGCGATGACGAAGCCCTGCGCGCGATGGCGCATGCGTTTTACGAGCTGAAGCTGGTGGCCGAACCCGGCGGCGCGGCAGGGTTGGCGGCGCTGCTGACGGCTAGGGTCGAGGTGAAGGGCAAGACGGTCGCGGTGGTGTTGTCGGGCGGGAATGTGGACGCGGCGATGTTCAATCGCGCGCTTTCTGCATGAAATCTGCCACGAAGGTGCGTTCGTGGCCTGAGTTTGTTTGCGTGAAGTCGAACACGTAGAGGTGCTCGCCTCTCAACACCACAATTGTTCCGTTTGACGTTTGGCCAGTCGACGGTATCAGGCCTGAAACGAAATTGGGTGCGGCGATGGTGGGGAGTCGTTCGATGGGATATTGGGCGGATGCTTCGGCTTCCAGTTTTTTGAAGTACGACGCGACGTCCGGGAGGTTGAGCACGGGAAGCTCATCTTTCGACCAGATCGTCAGCTTGATTTCGTTCTCGCGGTGGCTTGTCGCCCAGAGGCAATAGGGCGCGGTTTCTTCGCCCATTTCGGATGCGGGGACCGGGACGGTTGGGCCGCCCAGGATCATTTCGATGCTGGACTGATTCGCCAGGGCGCAGGGGTTCTGCGTTGCGGTGGCCAGCGAGAGCGCGAGAATTGCGAGAACAAGCATCGTGCTCTTCCTATCTGTGGCGACGGCCCCTATCCTCGGGTCGCGAAACTAAGGCTGACTTTGGTCCATGACTAGCCAAAAACTTTGTCCGGTTTGTGACGGCGTGTGTTCGTTGCTTGATGTGGTCGACTTCAATAAATCATGCGAGGAGGCCAGGGGCAAATTCCTCGGCCTTGCCGGGGTGCCTGTTTATTATGCGCTCTGCGGTACATGCGGGTTCTGTTTCGCACCGGAAATAGCTGCGTGGAAATTGGATGAGTTCGAGAAAAAAATATACAATGACGACTACATTCTCGTCGATCCGGACTACGCGGAAAAGCGGCCCAAGGAAAATGCTGCTAATCTGATTGCCTTGTTCGGTGCACAGTCGCCCTCCATCAGGCATCTGGACTATGGGGGAGGAAGTGGCTTGCTCTCCAGCATTCTTAGACAGTCCGACTGGCAGTCCGTTTCCTACGATCCATTCGTTGATCGCGACGCTGATATCGATCGACTTGGGCGATTCGATCTGATCACCGCTTTTGAAGTTTTCGAACACGTTCCCGACGTTCGCCACCTCATGTCGGCCTTGCGCATGTTGCTGGTCCCGAACGGGATCATTCTGTTTTCAACACTGTTGTCGGACGGCAACATTCATCCCAATCGCAGACTGAGCTGGTGGTATGCGTCGCCGCGCAATGGGCACATCAGTCTGTACTCGAAAAGAAGTCTTGCCATTCTTGCGCGAAACAACGGGTTCAGTTTCGGTAGCTTTTCAAGCGGCTTGCATGTTCTGTACCGGAACATACCAGCTTGGGCAGGGCACCTTGTGCGCAAGACGGGTGATTAGTAGCGGCCGCGCCACTTCCCCCCATCGTCTGCAGCCGCTAACGCGGCGCAGCCACTTCCCCCGCAAGCGGGGCAGACATCAGAATTTCTGTCTTCCTCCGCTTGCGGGGGAAGTCCCTGCGCAGCCCTTGCTGCTGCAGGGGATGGGGGGCTGTGCCGCTTAGCGTGAGTAGAACTCGACGACCAGGTTTGGTTCCATGCGGACCGGATATGGCACGTCGTTGAGCTTTGGTGTGCGGGCGAATTTTGCTGTTAGTTTTGAGTGGTCGGCCTCGATGTAGTCGGGGACGTCGCGTTCAGGCAATTGGATTGCGATGGCTACGATTTCGAGTTCGCGGGCTTTGTCGCGCACCGAGATCACGTCGCCTTCCTTGACGACGTAGCTTGGGATGTTGACCCTACGGCCGTTGACGTTGATGTGGCCGTGATTGACGAACTGGCGGGCGGCGAACACCGTGGCGACGAACTTGGCGCGATAGACGACGGCGTCGAGGCGGCGCTCGAGCAGGCCGATCATGTTCTCGCCGGTGTCGCCGCGTTTGCGTTGAGCTTCGGCGTAGATCTTGCGGAATTGGCGCTCGGTGATGTTGCCGTAGTAACCCTTGAGGGTCTGCTTGGCTTTGAGCTGAACGCCGTAGTCGGAGATCTTGGATTTGCGGCGCTGACCGTGCTGGCCGGGACCGTATTCGCGTTTATTTTGGGGACTTTTTGGGCGACCCCAGAGATTGTCGCCGATACGGCGGTCAATCTTGTACTTGGCTTGCAGGCGCTTCGTCATCGCTGTTTCCTTGGGCGAAATGGTGAAAAACGTCGGAAACGCGCCCTCCTCTGCCCCAAATTACGGGCCGACAGACAGGCGCTTGCCTGTCACGGGTGCTTTTCTTTCCCATTAGGGAAGGCGGGGTTTTAGAGGGGGGCCTGCCCCCTGTCAAACCGCCATTCTGACCCAGGGACGAGCGTTAATGGCGGCCGCTGTTGCTGCCGCTGCGATCGCTGTCGTCGTCGTCTCGATCATCGCCGCCGCTGCGGTCGCGATCACCATTGTCACCGTCGCGGTCATCGGAGTCACGACTGTCGCCGTCATGATCGCCATCGTCGCGGTCATTCTCAGCTACCTCATAACTTCCGTCGTGGTCATCGCCTGAGTCATCACCGCCGTGCGATTCATCCTTGTCGCCGTCGTCATTATCATGTCCGCCGTCGTTGTCGCTGTAGTCCTTGTCGTGCCCGTCGTCGTCTTTGTCATCGTCGTCTTTGTCATCGTCGTCTTTGGCATCGTCCGAATGATCGCCATCGCCATGGTGGTCGTCTTTACCTGATCCGTCATGATCGCCGTTGTCATCTGGGCGCGGGCTATCCGGGGTGACCGGGTCAATTGCATCCAGTGTGCGTACACTGCGCTCAACCTCATCGAGAATTTCGCGCGTGTTGCCGGTGCGCCCGGGTTCAAAGTTGGCGACCGTGAAACCCCTGGCTGCGGATGCTTTCTCCACCGCTTCGCTGACTACGGCTGGGCGCTGGCGGGTCTGCCGACTGGCGCGCCGGGCGGATGCCTGGGCTGCGCTTGCAAACGATCCGTCTGTTCCGCGCAAAGACACAGCATCTGCGGTTGAAGTGTTGCAAATTTCGTGACCCACGGCTTTGAGCTGGGCATCCGAAAAAATTGGTGATTGCGGATCAAGTGCCAGATTGGGGCAATTGAAGCTGGCGGCGCCGTCGGACGGAAGTGACGCCAACTTCAGTTGTGCTGATTGGGCGAGGCCGGAGGCTGCGGAAAGCAGATCCCACTCGATAAAGCCACCCCAGCGCGCCCATTGGCTCATGGCGATGAGGAGCGCGATGAGGCTGGCGAACATGAAGGCTCGCCGGGACGATGAGCTTTGTACCGGTAACGCTGGATTCCCCGCCATTGTTCACCCCTTATTAACGCTTACTGAGTCGTCACTGGTGAAACGTAAGTAGGGATTAACTCCTATGTGTTAACATCCGCTGCGATCCGATATGGGCGCTGCGACCGGTGATTGTCGTGGTAATTTCGGTGCTTGAGATGGCCTCCTCAAACCCTCTGTGAAGAGTGAGGTGTTAACTTCCTGCTGGGATAAGCCATCGTCGTAATGTTTCGTTAATCAACTGTGGCTTCTCGTACACGATCCAATGACTTGCATCAGGGACACGGTGCAACTCTATGTTTGGCACCCAGCGCTCCAGACCTTCGACGCAGCCTGGTAGCAGCGATGTATCCTGCATGCCCCAGATCACCAGCGTCGGCACGCGCACCATCAGGGCTTCGTCGTTGTAGAGTTCGGCCGGCGGCGGCGTGGCGCCTTCCTTGGGCGGGTCCATGCGCATGGCGCGGTACCAGTTGAACATGCCCGTCAGCGCGCCGGGCTCGCTCCAAGCGCGCACATAAGCCGCACGGTCGGTGGCATCTAGATGTCCCGCGTCCGCCGCCTTCGACAACGACCGCCATACCAACGCGTAATCGTTCGCCGCATAGCGCGCCTCCGCCCCGTCGGCACGAATCTGGTGAATGTAATCTGAGGCCGCCGCTTGCGCCGGGTTGCGCGCGATCTCGCGCTGGAAGGCGCCGGGATGCACGGCGTTGACGATGATCAGACGGTCAATGAGCTCCGGGTATTTGATCGCAAACGCCCAAGCCAGCGCGCCGCCCCAATCGTGGGCGACGAGGGTGAATTTCTTTTTGCGCGAGAACTGTGCGGCGAAGGCCACGACGTCTTCGATGAGGCGCTTGGTGCGGTAGCGGGCGACCTCGGGCGGTTTGGAGGAGAGGTTGTAGCCGGGAAGATCCGGTGCGACGCAGTGGTAGGTGTC
>JANOFD010000137.1:0-3954 GCA_031413455.1 Rhodobiaceae bacterium | reverse complement strand
GCGACCGAGGGCTTGAACAAAGCGGCGGTGCACGCGACCCGCCTGAAAATGGGCGAGGGTATCGTCGGCGATGTCGCCTTGAACGGACGCCCGCTCAATTTGTCGGACGCGCCCGCGCATCCCAGCTTTTCGTACCGCGCTGAAACGGGGGAAGATCCCTATCAATCCATGTTGGGTGTGCCGATCACGCGCAGCGGGCGCACGCTTGGCGTGGTTGCGGTGCAGAATCGTACTCATCGCCACTACGGGGACGAAGAAGTCGAGGCGCTGCAAACGGTCGCGATGATTTTGGCCGAGATGGTTGTGTCCGGTTCACTTGGCGATCTGGGTGAGATCGATGCCGGTCCACGACGTGACCGGCCATGGCGGGGGAGCGGGGCTTCTTTTTGTGAAGGCATCGCCATGGGGCGGGCCGTGCTACACGAGCCGCGCGTCAAGGTCGAAAAGCTGATCGCCGATGACCCTGCGAGTGAGCGGTTACGGCTGGATCAGGCGATTGTCGATTTGCGCAACTCGCTCGACGCGCTGCTGGCGGCGGAAGATCATGTCATTACCGGTGAAACGCGCGATGTGCTTGAGACCTATCGCATGTTTGCAGATGATCGCGGCTGGCTGCTCAAGCTGCGGGAGGCTGTGTTTACCGGCCTCACCGCTGAAGCGGCGGTCGAGCGGGTTCAAAATGACATGCGCGCCAGAATGGCCCGCCAGACGGATTCGCACATGCTTGACCGCATGCACGACCTCGACGATCTGGCGAACCGGATGCTGCGGCATCTGACGGGCAAGGCCGATACGTCTGCGCATGAGTTGCTTCCGGCCGACACGATCCTGTTTGCGCGGACGATGGGGCCTGCGGAACTGCTGGATTATGACCGCACCAAGCTGCGTGGACTGGTGCTTGAGGAAGGTTCGCCGACGAGCCATGTGGCCATCGTTGCCCGCGCGCTCGATATTCCACTGATTGGCCGGATCGAAGGTGTAATTGACCAGGTTGAGCCAGGCGATTGGGTGATTGCCGATGGTGACAGTGCCGATGTGCATATCAGGCCCGCGCACGACATCCGGGAAGCCTATCGCCATAAGCTGGCCCTGCGCGCGCAACGGCAAGCGGCCTTTGCGGCGCAACGGGCGCAGCCCGCAGTGACCATGGATGGCGAGCGCATCAAGCTTATGATGAATGCCGGGTTAATCGCCGATCTGCCGCATCTGGAGGAGAGCGGGGCTGAAGGGATCGGACTGTTCCGGACCGAGCTGCAGTTCATGATCTCCCATGAAATGCCGCGGCTGCAGCACTTGGTCGAGCTTTATGGCGCGGTGCTCGACAATGCGGCCGGGCGTCCGGTGGTCTTTCGTACGCTCGACCTGGGCGGGGACAAGGTTTTGCCTTATGTGCGGCCGGTCGCTGAAGAAAACCCGGCGATGGGCTGGCGGGCCATCAGGGTCACGCTCGACCGGCCGGCATTGCTGCGCTACCAGATCAGGGCCCTGCTGAGGGCCGCAAAAGGCCGGGACCTTGATCTGATGTTTCCGATGATTGCCGAGGCTGCCGAATTCAGCACCGCCAAGGCGTTGGTTCAACTTGAGCTGGAGCGCCTGGCCAAAACCAAGGATCAGCCGCCGCGTAAAATCAGGGTCGGGACGATGCTGGAGGTGCCGGCCCTGGCTTTCCAGCTTCCGGCGCTGCTGTCGATGACCGACTTTATTTCCGTCGGCTCGAATGATTTGGCCCAGTTTTTGTTTGCCAGTGACCGGGGCAATCCCCGGCTTGGTAACCGCTATGATGTTTTGAGTGCGCCTATGCTTAATTTTTTGAAGCTGATCGTCGATGGCGCCCGCTCTCGCGGTGTCCCCGTGACCATCTGTGGCGAGATGGCGGGCCGGCCTTTGGAGGCGATGGCATTGATCGGCTTGGGCTTCCGGTCGCTCTCGATGGCCCCGGCCTCCATTGGTCCGGTGAAGCAAATGGTGCTCAGTCTCAATTTTGGACGCCTTTCGACGTTTATGTCCGAACTGTACGGCCGTTCGGACCACTCGCTTCGAGAGCAATTGAAGCAATTTGCAATCAATGAGAGTGTGCAGGTCTAGGGCAAGAGAAAACTCACCAAACTTATTTTGTTGCCTGTGTCTGTTTTGCATTATTTAACTGGAAAGAGTGTAGTATTTGCAGAGATGAACGGGCGCGAGTTGACCGCTTGCGTCCGTCGACCTTAGGCAAAAAAACGGGATTGAGAGTACAGACCGATGAGCATCGTTGTGAAAGTGCCATCGCCTTGTGAGCCACGCGCGCGCCGCCTGCATTTGCGCGAAGTGTCTGAGGGTCCTTGCACGGGGAGTGTCGGTACGGTTTTGCATGATCGCCGTGTCGAGCGCGGCCTGGATGAGCGCGCGATTGCCGCGAAACTCAAAATGCGCGTCGATCAACTCAAGGCCATTGAAGCAGACGACTTTGCGCGCTTGCCCGGGCGGACCTATGCGGTTGGCTTCATTCGCTCGTATGCAAAGTGTCTGGGGTTGGACTCAGAGGCGTTGGTTGAGCAGTACAAACTGCAAACGGCGGCAACAGACCTCAACCAGCCGGTCGAGCTGAATTTTCCAGAGGTCACGGTTGAACATCGCAGACCCAACGGAAACTTGCTGATCGTGGCCCTCGTGGTTGCGGTGGTGATCTATGGCATCGCGCAAATCACAATGCCATCGCGCCCTACGGCTGTGACGGTGGCAAGTGCTGCGGACTCAGTGATCGTTGTTGATGCGGCGACTGCGCCTAAGCCTAAGCCGGTCGAAGTGGCGCCTGTCGCGCCAACTGAAGTTGGGGTGGTGAATTTGAATGTGCCTGAACCTGATGCGGGTCAGGCGAGCGAAGCGGCGCCGTTGTTCACGACTCTGGTTCACGAATTCCCGGTGCCGCTGGACGGCGAACCCATTGTGATCGCCGCAGCAACGCAAGCTTCCGAATCAGCCGCAGTGTCATCGCGAATCACTTTGAGAGCGCTCGAATCGACTTACGTGCAAGTCAAAGACCCAGGGTTGCGCAAACGGCATGCGATTTTGCTTGCTCGTGTCTTAAGTCCGGGCGAATCATTTCAGGCGCCGGATCGTGCGGGTTTGGTGCTGCTGACTGGAAATGCTGGCGGAATCCAAGTCGAAGTTGATGGCCGCAGCGCCGGTGTGCTGGGCAAAAGCGGGCAAGTGATCAAGCGTCTGGCCCTTGAACCTGCGTATTTTCTGTCACGCATCGACACTTCCCGATAATTCAAGCGTTCAGCGCTTGACCATGTGCCCCCACGCGAACACGCTCCTTAACAAGGAGTGATTCGAACGCTTTGTGCGTTTGAATCGTTAATTGTTCATTTCGATTGAGGGGCACCATGACAGACTTAGCCAATGCGGAAGCGAATTCAGTGACACGTCCACGGGTCGGGCGTCCCCGGAGTGTGGAGTCACGGCGTGCCATTATTCAGTCAGCCATGACCATTTTGCAGACCGACGGGTACGCGGCGTTGAATATTGAAGCGATCGCGGCGAAAGCTGGCGTGTCGAAGCAGACGATTTACCGGTGGTGGAATTCTGCAGCCTTTATCGTTCTGGAAGCTCTGTTGGCCGACATGCCGGCGCAGGAAAGCATCGCGCCGGATACCGGGACGCTCAAAAGCGATTTGCTGGAACTGGTGCGCCCGACCGTGCGGGCCTTGTCCCAGCGCCGCGGCCCTGTGTTCAAGGCCTTGATTGCCGAAGCGCAAGCCGATGCACGCTTTGCCGAAGCGTTCCGGACGTCGCTGATGTCGGCGCATCGCGAAATGGTGCGCGCCGTCGTTGGCCGGGCCAAACTGCGCGGTGAGGTCGTGTTCGATGTCGATGAAGAGCTGGCCGCCGATATGATCTTTGGGCCAATTCTGTTCCGGCTGCTCAATGGGCATGCTCCGCTGGACGAGGCCTTTGCCTTTGGCCTGGTCG
>JANOFD010000136.1:0-1749 GCA_031413455.1 Rhodobiaceae bacterium | reverse complement strand
ATCCTGGTGATGGCGCGCAAATACATGCCCGAGTACGGCATCGGTTCGATGATCGCCTTGATGCTGCCCTATACGGTGGCGTTCTTTCTGGCCTCAGGAGCGTTCTTCATCTTGTGGTTTTCCTTCGGTCTGCCGTTCGGGCCAGGAGTGGAGAGTGTGTACGTGCCAGGCGGCAATCAATAATAAGCTGCTTTTCGTATGCTGAGATCCAGTTTGTACTGAAGTCTGCGTCTGATTCTAGCGGCCTTTGCGTCCGGGAGAGGATGATCGGCGGGCGGGGGCGAGATCAGAAGAGATGGCAAGTCGATATTCACAATGGCGGGTGCCGCAGGGTCCAGTTCAAGCGCCTTCACTGTTTGCGAAACCAAACCGTAGATTCGGCGGCGGCTTTCTTCGGGCAGCGTGCCTTGCAGGACCCGCATCGCGTCAAGCTTGATGTGTTTGTAGAACTGATTGATGCGATGACTTTGGGTCATTTCAAGCGAGTGAAATCGCGTTCGCATTTCGTCGGGATGGGGAATCTCAGAAATCAGGGCCGCCGGAAATGCCGCCCGCTTGGTGTTACGCAATTGCAGGACATCATAGATATCGTCGTCTTCTGTGCCCCAACCAAGATAGGTTTCATCATAGCCGCCCACGGTTTCAAAATCTTCGCGCGTGCAGATAAACGATCCCCATGTTTGGCGCGAGGGCGGGTCGGCACGGTAGTGATGTCCGGGTTTCAAAACCGGCAGCACCTTTGATACAAATTGCGGGTCAAGCAGAATATCCGCATCGAAAAAACCCAGCCAAGGGGTCGCCGCAAATCTCGCTCCCATATTGCGGGCGCGGGCTGCACTGAAGCCGGGCTCATTTTCAACTTGAACCACCCTTACCTGCGGAAATTTTTCACGCACCCAAGCCCCCGCTCCGTCGGGGCAGTCAAAGTCAACGACAACACAGGCAACACCGGCTTGATCGGCAATCCGGGGCAGCGTTTGTTGCAGGTGAGAAAGCCTGCCTTTGCAAGTCGTGATGTAGGTGAGTTGATTGGAATCTGAGGTCAACGACTGACCTGCTCTGTTCGGCATGCCAATTCTACTGTGTCCAGCATGTCGCCCATGATCGCGTTGAGGTCGAAGTCCTTGGGCGTGTAGATGCGGGCGATGCCGAGCGCTTTGAGGGCGGCTTCGTCTTCGGGGGGGACGATGCCGCCGACGATGACGGGGATGTCGGTAACGCCCGCCGCCTTCAATTCGCGCATCACCTCGGCGACGAGTTCCTTGTGGCTGCCCGAGAGGATCGACAGGCCGATGACGTGCGGGCGCTTTTCCTTCGCGGCCTTGGCGATTTCGGCGGGCGTCAGGCGAATGCCGTCATAGACAACCGCGAAGCCGCAATCGCGGGCGCGGTAAGCGATTTGTTCGGCGCCGTTCGAATGTCCGTCGAGTCCGGGTTTGGCGACCAGCAACGACGGCGCGCGGCCGAGACGCGCAGCTACTGCTCTGGCTTTTTCGCGCAATCGCCCGATCGCTTCGTCGTTCGACAGGCGTGGTTCGGCGGCGACGCCGGTGGGGGCGCGGAATTCGCCGAAAGCCTTGCGCAATTCGCCCGCCCACTCGCCCGTCGTGACGCCCGCCTTCGCGCAAGCAATCGATGACGGCATGATGTTGCGGCCTTCCGACGCTGCGCGGCGCAATTCATCGAGCGAAGCGGCGACGGCTTTGGCGTCGCGTGCTTTGCGCCAGCCGATGAGGCGTTCGATCTGAC
>JANOFD010000135.1:0-3166 GCA_031413455.1 Rhodobiaceae bacterium | reverse complement strand
GCGCAAGTCGCTCCCCGTCTAGACAGAGCGCATCACCGCCGTCCAGCCTCACCGCTCTGACTTGGCCGTCCTGAGTGGGAGTACGTGGACAGCGATGAATCGATGACAGGCCGCTCAGGCTGAAGCCCATTCCAGCGATGCCGCTTCCACCTCTGCTGAAGTACTCGAGCGCCAGGTCAGGCTGCATACCGCCGCGCCCGGGTGGAACGGCGATTGAGATGGAGTAGCGAGCTGCGCCAGCTTCCACGCCACCCTCGCCCTGCACGGCACCGACTGTTGGGTCATGGATTCGCTTATCCGCCGCCAAGTCGTCAAGCGCCTGATCGGCAATGTTGCCGCTCACGGCGCGAATCTCAGGCGTTGAGATCGCGCCGAAATAGCCCGCCGCGGTGCGCTGTAACGCATACATCACCCGCGCCCCGGCCGTCAGCTGGTCCGTGTACTCGCCGACTTGGACAGTCGACATCTGGGTCGGCGTGCCACCTGTGTTGAGATCGCGGCGGTACGGGGTCAGCGTTGGATCTAGAGATCCCCAGTTCAGGGTGATCGGGCACGTGCTTTGGCCTGGCAGTACGGTGCATTGCAGACGATCGGCGACGATGCCGATGGCGTCGGTTATCTTCGCGAATGCAACAGTGCCGCCACCCGTCGCGGGTCGACGCCACGTGACGTCCGAGCTGTCGCCTGTTCGTCCCGCGGGCGCGTTGACCTCGATGCTGACGTCGGCGCTGGCCCCATCGATGTAGGAGCGCCGAAACGTTCCAGTACTATCGACCGTCGTCACGCAGTCCGACTGCGGGCGAGCCGGTACCTCGCAATCGGTGATGGGAACTCCGGACGCATATGCGGGCCCCGCCTTGAAGTAGTCCAGCGTGAAAGGCAGACTGAGGTCGATCGGAGTCGAGAAAAATCGTCAAGAAGTCAACCGGCGACAGTTTGGGATCGATCACACTTTCGATAGGTGCATCCCAATACATAAGCGGCGAAGACGTAGGAGAGTTTGTCGGGCGCGCGGATGCCTGCCTATATGTGGCGAAACGAACAGGACGTAACCGGGTGAATGCTGTAATTCCGGCTGAGACGAAGTCACTCGAATCCGCAGCCGCAAGCGACTCCGCCCACGCGGGTCAACAGTCCCAAAGCGGCGGCAGCGTCCTCGAACTCGAATTTCGCGACCACGGAACCGAGATCTTGGTGGATCCCGAAGTCACGCTTGTTGATGAACGTTTGAAACGCCTGCACAATTGGTGGCTAAAAGCAGGTTCCGGCGCCCTGCCTCGTTGGGAAGACCGCATGCTCGAAGAACTGGCTTTTGTCGGAGACACGCTGCATCTACACGAAGTCTGCGACGATGGGGCGAGGTTTCGCGTCCGTCATATGGGCCCCGGCCTCATGCACATTCTTGGTCAAGACTTAGCCGGCAACTCCTTCTCTTCTGAGCCCGCGAAGCATATCTCGCTCGTACCGACCGTGGCGCGCGCATTCGAAGTCGTCAAGCTGACGTATCAAATGAAAGCACCATTGCGTACCTTTTCGAAGTCCAGCCATGAAATACAGGGGCGGAGATTCAAGGGCGAAAGCCTATGTCTGCCGCTGTCGGAAAAGGGCACAACGATTGATTTGATGTTGATGGCAACGATGTTGACCCCCGTCGCCGCAGTGGCGCAAGAGGAAACGCCCCCAACGTCGGCAGTTCGTGGTGAATTAAGGGCTGCCAGTTGACGGAGCACCAGCGCTCAAGCGCCCTTGCTGCCGCTCCACTTGATCAATTGATTTCGTTTCTTTTCCACAGGTTTAGCGTATGCAAAATCCAGACCCGCAAATTCGCTTAAAGGCTTTGGACCTCAAGACGAAACACGCGCTCGTGATCGATGAAAATGAGCATACGCGGAAGATCCTGATCGAACTTCTAAGATCATTCGGCGTGCAACGGATTTCCACGTCTCCATCCACCACCCACGCACTCGATTTACTCAGGAGTGTGCCTACGCGTGATCTAAAATTTGATTTCGTATTTTGTAATTGGACTCAGCCGCCCTTGGACAGTGCCGAATTCGCGATCGCCGTCCGGGCACGCGGAGACAAGCTCATGAGGGAAGTTCCGATCATCGTGCTCAAGGCCGCGGCAAAAATCAGTGAAGTCGTCGCGGCTCGCGATGCTGGGGTCACAGAGTTTCTGGCCGTACCGCTGACGGGAAACGCGTTGCTGCAAATTCTTGAAAACACGATCCTGCGTAAACGGCCGTTCGTTGAGGCGACAAAATTTGTAGGCCCGGACCGCCGGCGGAGGCGAAACGAAAATGACGCAATCGGAAGGCGTGGGTCTGATGTGAGCGAACCAGTGTCCAAAGGTTAGTTCGCGCTCCTGCTTGGACAATCAAAATTGAGGCCGGTTTCGAACTCCAGTTGGCGCTGTCGTGGAGCGGATCTGGCGCACATGATCACGTGCCAATTCTTGCGGATTGACACTGTCGAAATTCGTTTCGGGTCGCGGCAGGGACGGCGATTGCTCACCGCCCCCGCACAGATCCCGGCGTGCGGTCTTCCGGCGGCCTCGCATGCTTTCAAGCGCCCATGATTTAGCGCATCCACGGCATCAGCCCCGGTCAGTTCGCCTTGGAGTTCGGTGTGCCGCTCGCGCGCTTCGGCGATTGCGATCCTGCTTTTGATTGTGGCCCTCATCGGCAACGGGCTGGGCCCGCTGATCGTGGGCTGGCTCAGCGACACGTTCATGAGCATGCAATTGGCCCAGGCCGGTATGGAAGGCGTGCTGACCAACGAGATGTGCCGTGCCAAAGATCTGCTGGCGCAAATGGCCGAGCCGCAAAAGGCGATCTGCACCGCCGCCTATGGCGAAGGCCTGCGCCTGGCCATGGCCGCCACCGCGCTGTTCTTCATCCCGGCGGGTGCCTGCTTCTGGCTGTCGGCGCGGACGTACCAGAAGGACCTCGTGGCGCGGGGATGAGGCCCTGGTTAAGTGTTCAGGGCCGCGGCGGCGCGAAGGAGCAGTTTCAACGCCTTTTCATCAATCTTGCCGTCTTCATGGATATCGATGGCGCGCCTGGTGTTGCCTTCAAGGCTGGCGTTGAGGAGGCCCGAAGGATCCTTGAGCCGCGCGCCTTTGGCGAAGGTTAGCTTGACGGTGGTCTTGTAAGTCTCGCCGGTG
>JANOFD010000134.1:0-1316 GCA_031413455.1 Rhodobiaceae bacterium | reverse complement strand
AGCGCCTGATTGTAGGCATCCGACCCCGAGCGATCCGTATGGCCGGTAATCAAGATGCTGGCGGAGCCCGATTTCTTGGCTGCTGCCGCGGCTTCCTTCACTACGTCCATCGCTTCCGCCGTCAAGTTCGCCTTGTCGTGTCCAAAAAACACGATGTACTCTTTCGGCGCCATTGGCGGCGGCGGTGGTTCCGGCGGTGGCGGCGGCGGCGGAGGTGGCGGCGGAGGTGGTGGAGGCGGTTCAACCGTGAACGAATAGCGCAAACCAAGCGTCGCCGTGTGTTTGGTCACGTCGTCAATTCTGACGAAAAAATCGTCACCGTTGTCAAGCTCAGGCTCAAGAACGCGCAGATAGCGATAATTGATCACGAAATCCAAACGCTTGGACAATGCAAAAGAAAGCCCGGCAATGCCCTGGTAGGCGAAGTTCCATTCGCCTTCGTCAAACCCGCCAGTGGTTTTGAGATTGAGGCTGTCGCCGCCGGCGCCCGCCCCCAACGTCAAGCTCACCGACCGCGACAGCCTGATATCATAGAGCACGTTCATCATCGCCGACCATTCCTGGACTTCGATGTCCCAAGGGTCGTCCGTTGTCGTTCCGTCATTTTGGCGGTAGCCGCCTTCCAATTCGACGCGCCATGGCCCGGCGCCGTAGCCCACCGCCGCGAGCACCGCCCAACCGCCGTCGAAGTTCATTTCACCGGTGAATGGGCTAGGAAAAGCCGGAGCGTTGTCGGATTCAAAGCTGACGTCATCGATCCAGCTGCCGCCGCCTTCCATGCTCATATACCAGCCCTCGCCAGCCAAAGCGGCCGGTGCGCTCGCCAGTGCCAGAGCTGCTGTTGCACTCAAAAGCAATAGTTTCGTTTTCATTTTATCACCTTCTGATGTTGGCACGTAGAAGCTTCAACTCGGGTGGTCAAAGACTCAACGAGGAGAATCAACCAAGAGTCTACGAGACGGTCCGCTTAAACTCTGTCACGCATTAGACACACAGCGGACGCAACAATTTACCTACTCATAGGTACGGAATTAAATTTCGGTGCCATGATAAATGCACCACGAAAAAAGGCGCCATGAAAAAAGGCGGAAGTATCACTTCCGCCTTTTCCACGTCGTCCCCTCAGACTCATAAGAACATCAAAGCGATATATGCACGCGCCGGTTTTGAGGTTCACGCACACCATCGGCCGTCGGCACCAGCGGATCTTCCTCGCCTTTGCCTGTAACCGAAATTGCGCTGTCGGGCACGCCTTCGCTGACCAGCGCACCTTTCACCGTATTTCCGCGCTTCATCGCCAGCGCCTCATTGTATTT
>JANOFD010000133.1:0-3388 GCA_031413455.1 Rhodobiaceae bacterium | reverse complement strand
CAAGAGCGCCGCATCGCGCACGGGGTGACATCGCTTTTTGTATTGGAGAAGTGTGCATGCAGTAGCTGGAGCGGCGCGACACGCTGATCGACTGAATTTACATCACGAACACTGTGCGCACTGCTTCGCGCTGGCGATAGTTCTTGTCCCAGGCGCCGATGTGTTCGTATGGCGTCAGAATTTCCAGTTTTCCGAAGCGGGCAAATTGCAAAGCTGCGGCGAGCGAGCAGTCGGCAATTGTCGGCGTCGGTCCGGCGACGAATGGCCGGTCATCCGAAAGAAGCATATTCAGCACAGCGAGCGGCGTTTTCATGCTGGCGGTATACCAGTCAGCGACACCGGGATTTTTAGGGTAGCCTGCGGGCGAGTTTGTCGCGTGAACGATTAAGGCGACGCTGTAGAGAATATCGAAGTCGATGCTTCTTTCCAGCGCCCGCACGTGAGCGCGCTTCTCCGGTGTTGTTCCGATGAGGGATGGTTGCGGCCATCGTTCCTCGAAATATTCGATAATTGCAAGCGACTCAGGCAAGATGGAACCGTCGTCCAATTCCAGAAACGGCACCCGGCTGAGCGGGTTCTTGGCTTGCATGGAAGGTGAGCGCTGTTCGCCCTTCATCAGGTTGACTGAGATTCTTTCGAGAGGGATCTGCTGACCCAGCGCTGCCTTTTCGGCGAGGTATAGGTCGAGCTTGGTTGGGTTGGGGGCGACCCTTTGGGTGTAGAGTTTCATGATGTTTTCCGGCTGATTTCTTCAGGCGCAGGCAGTTGGAGAGATCTTTACACTATGCGGCGCGCCGGTCGAATAGAGATGGCTGGCTTGGCCGGGAGGTTGAATGCGGTTGCGAAACAGGATGGGCTTCGAGGTCTGACTGGCGCAGAGGTTTCAACAGTGACAACAAAGTTTCAAGCGGAGCGTCCGGATTGAACCAGGTTGCGATCGACGACTCGTCCAGGATCGCCGGCATACGGTCGTGGATGAGCGAGACCAGGTTGTTGGCTGCACACGAGATGTAGGCAAAGCTGTCGGCGCCCGATTGCGCACGGTTCCACAGGGCCGCAATCATCATCGGCCGGCCTGATTTGAGCTTGAAAGCAAATTCGCGGGTTTTGACGTTTTCAATCCGCTTCCATTCGTAAAATTGTTCGACAGGCACAAGGCAGCGCTGCGTGTTCAGCAGGCGGCGCCACTCCCATTGTTCAGCCAGCGCGTCGACGCGAATGGTGTTGAGAGGCCGCAGGCGGGGCTCCCCGGCCGGGCGATCAGCGACCAAGCCCCAGCGCATGGGGGTCAAAGCCAGTTCGCCGATGGTTTGGCGGCGGATGACCAGGCGCTGGGCGCCGGGGGTGGCATCCCAGCGTGGCCGTTGGGTGACACGAAGCGTCTCGGATTGCCGCCACTCTTGCGAGCGGATGAGGCGCAGGACTTTCGCAGGGCTGGCGGCGTTGCGTTTGGCGAATAACATTGGGGTCTCTCCTTGTTTCAACGTGTTGTTCACTATTTGTTCTGAGGTGTCAAGCCCCAATCTGCGCTAGCGAGGATGCCTGTCGCTGGAGCTTGAGCCGTGGCAGAGTGGGGGGCAATGCTTCGCCACCGGCGCGGTGCGGCGTGTAGCGACAAGAACTCAGATTGAGGGAGAGAAACGTCATGGCCGCAGACGATCATAAGTCCGTTGGAGACCTTGTGGCCGGGCAGACTGGGGAGCTCAAGCGGACGCTAGGGCCGTTCCATCTGATTGCGCTTGGAATCGGTGCCATCATCGGTGCGGGGATATTTGTCATTACCGGGACCGCGGCCGCAGATCATGCAGGTCCTGCAATCGTTATTTCTTTTTTGATTGCCAGTGTTGGGTGCGTAGCGGCAGGGCTTTGCTACGCGGAACTTGCGGCGATGATACCATTTTCCGGCAGTGCCTACACCTACGCTTACGTGGCGTTCGGGCGATTTGCCGCCTGGATAATCGGTTGGGATCTTGTGCTTGAATACGCGATGGCGGCGAGCACTGTATCCGTTGGCTGGTCGAGCTATTTCAAAGGCTTTATGGCCAATATGGGCATCATCTTGCCATCGGCGTTATCCGAAGCGCCGTTTGCAAGTAACGGTGGCTTTACGGACATTTCGCTGACAGGAGCCATCATCAATCTTCCGGCTGTCGGCATTATTGTTTTCTTGTCGGCGCTGTTGGTGATTGGCATCCGCGCATCGGCTACCGTCAACGGGCTGATGGTATTGATTAAAGTCGCAATTGTGTTTCTCGTCATTTTGTTCGGCCTGCCCTTGATCAAGGCTGCCAACCTCGATCCGTTTATTCCTGAAAGTATGGGTCCGGGAAAATTTGGCTGGGATGGCATTTTCGTCGCCTCGGGTATTATCTTTTTCGCCTATATCGGGTTCGATACGGTGTCGGTGGCGGCACAAGAAGCACGCAACCCGCAGCGCGACTTGCCGATAGGCATTTTGGGCTCACTCGCGATTTGTACGGTGCTTTACATCCTCATGGCTGTGACCATGACCGGGCTTGCCCATTATTCGACACTTGGCGTTGCAAACCCGGTTTCGGTCGCTGTTCAGGCGGAACCGCAGCTGCTCTGGCTTGAGCCTCTGGTCAATATTGGCGCGATCACCGGGCTATCAACAGTCATTTTGGTTTCATTGTACGGCCAGACGCGGATTTTCTACTCGATGGCGCGGGATGGATTTCTGCCACCAGTCTTTTCAAAAATAGATCCACGTTTCAGCACACCGATGAACGGTACACTCCTGGTTTGTGTTTTGGCCGCCTTGTTTGGTGGGTTGTTTCCGATTGGGGTGCTGGGCGAACTGGTTTCGATCGGGACCTTGCTGGCCTTCGTCCTTGTGTGCCTGGGTGTGATCGTGCTCAGGTCAACGCGGCCCAATGTGAAGCGCCCGTTCATAACACCGCTTTATCCTCTTGTGCCGCTCGTCGGTATTGCGGTGTGCGGCTATATGATGTGGAAGCTGCCCGGCGGAACGTGGGAGCGGCTGATCGTTTGGTTCGTTATCGGGCTGGTGATCTTTGCACTTTACGGCGTCACGCACGCGAAGAAAGCGGTTTGGCAATTCGAGGACGCACCACCGAAGTGATTAAGCGCTTGCCGGCGCGGGTGGCGCTGGCAGTTTGCGTGGTTTGACATTGAGTGAGCGGGCGACGTGGTTGGCGATTTCGTTTTGCATGTGGGCGAGGTCGTTCATGGCGCCGTCGTAGGTGCCGTTCCATATCGGGTGGCGGCCGCTCAACAGGCGGATGTTCATCACCAGGCGAGGGCCGGTTTTTTGTACGGTGCCTTCGATTGAAAGGCTGGACAGGGCATCGCCCAGCGAAGGCTCTATCCGTTCAAATTTTTTGAGCAGCGCGCTGAGTTCGCGGGA
>JANOFD010000132.1:0-9716 GCA_031413455.1 Rhodobiaceae bacterium | reverse complement strand
CTCGAGCGCGATCATGCCTTTGGATTTCATGGTCTTGGTCAAGGTGAAGAGCAGGCACAACAGGTCAGTATAGTCTTTTTGCTTCCACTTCGAGCCCGCCATGACTTTGCCGAATGATGCCATCGTCGATTTAAGCGCCTGACTGCTTGAAGCGATCAGCATGGCGCCAATGCCTGCGCCCATAATCTGGGTGCCTTCGTAGGGGAGGGCGTGCAGAATCACGTCGAAAGTGCCGCCGGCGAGAACGTAGCCGCCAAACACGGTGACAAAGACGAAGATGGCGCCGCCGATTTGAAACATGAAGTACGCAGCCAATTCCCTGCCTCTCGCGGGGGTGCGCGAGGCTTTAGTATTCAAGGGGGCAGTATGGCTAGGCGCGCTTAAAGATCGTTGAAGCAAACACCGGGATTTTGTTTACCCGCGCCTCATGGTGAATGCGGGCTTAACGTCGAAGATAGGCCTGCACTTCAGGCCTTTCACGCAGCCAGCCAGCCCAGCGTTTGAGGACTTTCTCAATGCGGGGTGCTGCGACACCAAGCTGCACCATGGCAACGCCGCCGTTGACGCTTTCGTGGTACTCGGAAATTAGGCCATCGTTTAGCGTGAAGCGGCTGATGCCGTCGATGACCACTTGTTTACCCTGGAATTCGGGGACAGTTGATGTGAATTTAGACAGGGACCAGGCATAGGCAGTGTTACCGTTGCAGACAGGGTCGAACATGCGCCAGTCATAGTCTTTGGCATCGCGGTGGAAGAGATTGGCCAGCATGTCTTCAATCGAGGCCCGGCCCTTGTGTGGGCCATAGATATAATCGTGATAGACGCCGTCTTCGGTGAAGCAGGCGGCAAAGGCCTTTGCGTCGCCGCGCGAGGCTGCGTCACAGAAACGGTTCAACAGATGGGTGAATTGTTCGCTTGTCATAGTGTTGCACTCACGATCCAGACGGCGCCATCCATTGTGAAAGGTGTGCGGGCGGCAAACGGTTTAAAGGCTTCTCGCAGGGCCGTCGTGGCCGCCGCTTTTTCAGCGGGCGAGGCATCGGCCAACATGCGCGATACCGGCCCGAAGTCTTGGATGTGGGTGATGGCGTCATCCAGCGAATTGCCCAGGCGCATGGCTGTATTGAGCGGGCGTGCGGTGATGCTCTCAAACCCTGCATAAGTCAGGATTCTGCGCACGCGGGTGAGATCGGCGAAGGCAAAGGGGCCTGGATCTTCGGGGCCCAGCTGGGGTTGAGGTGGCACGTGCGGGCGCACGGCGCTGATAGGAATGCGCACCCACTCATTCTCGCGCCAATCGCGCCAGCAGGCGAAGGTGAGCCTGCCGCCTGGCTTCAGCGCCGTTCTGAGATTGGCAAAGGCTGCATCAGGGTTGGCAAAGAACATCACGCCGAAACGCGAAAAGAGCAAATCAAAGGCCTGCGAAAACTGGTGCGTTGCCGCATCGGCTTCGATGAAGCTGATGTTGGTGGCGCGCTGCATGGCGCGGGCGAGCATGGGTTGTGAGATATCAATGCCGGTAACGTGCGCGCCACTTTTTGCGATCTCGATGGAGGTGTCGCCGCAGCCGCAGCCAATGTCGAGGACATGTTCACCTGGTTGTGGTGCAGCGGCACGCATGAGCTCAGCTGAAATTTCCGATAACATCGCGTCAAGCCGGTCCTGGGCCTTGGCCCATTTGGCGCCAGCGTCACCGTTCCAGAATGCGATTTGATCGGCATTTGATTGTGGTTGAGACATGCGGTTCTCCGGTTTGGAGAACGCAGGCTAATGCAGTTTCAAGTGCAACGGAACGACTTGTTTGGGCAGGTTCTGATTACGTATTGCCGGAACCCAGGCTGACGCCCAAATGCGGTGCCAGAACGCTCGCCTGGTTGAGGAATGTCTCAGCGGCGCGGTCCAGCCGTTCACGAGCGGCGAAGAGGGAGTGGCGGGCAACTTCGATTTCGTCGTTGGAGGCAAAAAGTTCAGAAGGTGCTTTGAGCGAGAGCCCGCGCTCGCCGGCAACCAGGGTGATGTGACCGATCGAGTGGCGCGGCTCGCCTGCTGCGGGGAGTTTGATTTCAATCGCTTCGCGGCCGCCGTCGATGAGGTTCACGCTTTCAAAGGTTGCACCGGCGGCCACAGTGTCGATGCGCATGCGGAGCTCTTCGTAGCGATCGGCAATCATGGCGCGCTTGGTGGCATCGGGAGTTGAGAGAGCAGAAGCCGTCAGATCGAGAGCTTCACCCAGATAGTCGTGGATCGAATCGATGGCGACCAGGGTTCCTTCGACGGTGGCGACGGCGCGTGCTGCCGTTTCTTCTAGCGTCGTAGGTCCGGTGGGCAGGCGCCGCGAGAGGCGGAGCGCGCGGTCGATTCCCGAGCGGATGTCGACTGGGTCGGCGGGCGCCGCCGACGGCTCTTCTGTGCCTGAGAGTACGCGACGGGCATAGGCGAACAGGCTTTCTGCGTCATCGCGCTGCAATTTTGCGGACATAAATTTTCCCCGATTTCAGGCTCACGTGAGGGGGCAGACTAAATGCCAAGGAGTTAGGGACGCTTTACTTGAGACGGTTTATTGCCCATTAACCGCACAACAAGTGGAACAACCATGGCAACGGGACTTGGACGCGTCGTTGGTGCAGCCGGTTTTGCCTATCACCGGGTGATGCGTCTGGCGCGGCGCGGACGCTGGCCCTTAACAATTGGTGTACGGATTATCGTTCGCGATGGCGCCGGTCAGGTGCTGTTGGTCAAGCATACGTATGCGCCGGGCTGGCACTTTCCGGGTGGCGCCATCGATCCGCGCGAAACGGCGGCTGATGCGGCTGCGCGCGAGCTGCGGGAGGAAGCGCTGATTGAAACGACGACAACGCCCGTGTTGTTTGGCGTGTATCTCAGTTTGACGGAGAACAAATCGGATCATATTGCCGTGTTCGCGACGGATAGTTGGAGGGTGATCGAAGGCAAGCCCCGGTCACTTGAAATTGCCGAAGCACGGTTCTTTCCCATGCACGATTTACCCAAGGGCACAACGGGCGGCACGCGGCGGCGGCTGGCTGAGTTGCTGGGAGAGGCCGAGCAAAGCGCCCAGTGGTGACGACGTAAGACGCAATTTTTTGCAGTGCAATTGCTTTCGCAGACTGTTCGTGGTTCGAGTGTCGTCATGGAACTTCAAGCATACCTCGACCGCATCGGCTATGCAGGCCCGGTGCAACCGGACCTCAAAACACTGCGCGCCATTCACCGCGCGCATGTAGAGAGCATTCCGTATGAAAATCTGGATGTGCAGTTCGGCGTGAAAGTGAGCCGCGCGGCTCCCGCGATCTTCGACAAGATCGTCAGGCGGCGACGCGGCGGCTGGTGTTATGAGATGAACGGTCTGCTGTCGTGGGCGCTTGAAGAGATCGGATTTAGCGTCAAACGCCTGGCCGGTGGGGTGCGGCGCGAAGTTGTGGGCGACCAGGCCATCGGCAATCACCTGGTTTTGCTGGTCGATCTGGGGGAGATTTGGCTTGCCGATGCGGGCTTTGGCAATGGATTGATCGAGCCCATACGTCTGCGTGAGGGCGCGTTTCGTGTTGGTCCGCTCAACTGCAGTCTTGAGCGCATCGACGGTGGTTGGTACCGCTATTTCGACGATGCGATTACAGGTGGGCCATCATTCGATTTTCACGAGGATGTTTCGGATGAGGCGTTGCTGGAGGCACGTTGTCGTTTCCTGCAGAGCGATCCCAGTTCGAACTTTGTGTTGAATGCCGTCGTCCAACGCTGGCGGCGCGGCGAGCACACCAGTCTGCGCGGACGCACGCTGACGCGGATCAACTCGGGTGGCAAGGAAACAAGACTCATCGGCGGCGCAGACGCATATGTCGCGACGCTGCGCGACACATTCGATTTGGATTTGCCCGAGGCCGCCCAGTTATGGCCGAAAATCTGCGCCCGTCACGAGACTTTGTTCGCGAGCGTACCGGACGGTCAGAGCGGCGGGTAACGATCTTTCCAAGGCCGCGCTTGTTCGAGCTGGGCGGCCAGGCGGAAGAGCGTGGCTTCATCGCCGAAGCGGGCGGTGAACATGGTGCCGATGGGCAGGCCTTGGGCATTCCAGTGCAGCGGCACGTTCGCTGACGGTTGGCCGGTCAGGTTGTAGATGCCGGTGTAGGGGATGAAGGCGATCATCTCGCGAAACATTTGGGCCAGGTCTTCGCGCTCCATGTTAAGGACGCCGATGGGCAGAGGCGGCCCTGCCGCGGTTGGTTGCAGGATGACGTCGTAGTTCGTCATGAAGTTTGCAAGCGTGCGGCCAAGATAGTGCAGCGTGTTCATGGCACGCGCATAAGCACTTGAATCCGTCTTGCGGGCGTTCTCGATGCGAAACCAGGTGGCGCGTTCGACGTCTTCGGGGCGCGCCGTGCGGCCTAAGGCTTCGGCTGCTTCGTCGATGGTGAAGGCGACGTTGGCGCTGATGACTATGCCTTGGGCGGCCATGATTTCCATGCCGTTGATGCTTGGGGCTGCTTCTTCGACGATGTGGCCCAGGCTTTCGCAGAGCTTTGCCGCGTCTCGCACGGCGGCGATGGCGTCGGGGTGCACGTCCGCCGGGATTGCGGGTTTGGTCGAGAAGGCGATGCGCAGACGGCCGGGTGGCGCTTTGACTCCGTCGAGGAAGGCGCGCGCTTGATGTGGTGCCGGGTAGGGATCGCCGGGGGCTGCGCCTGCGGTTGCATCAAGGAAGGCGGCACTGTCACGTACGGAGCGCGAGACGACGTGGCCGACCGAGGCGCCGCCCCAGCCTTCACCGCGCTTGGGTCCGGTCGGCGTGCGGGCGCGCGTCGGCTTCAAGCCGAAGAGACCGCAACACGATGCGGGAATGCGGATTGAGCCGCCGCCGTCGGTCGCGTGCGCTACGGGCACGATGCCACTTGCCACCGCTGCGGCTGCGCCGCCGCTTGAGCCGCCCGCGATGTGGTTCAGGTTCCACGGATTGCGCGTGGCGCCGAACATGCGCGACTCGGACGATGGGCTGAGTCCCAGTTCCGGCGAATGTGTTTTGCCGAAGATGACGAGGCCCGCTTTCTTCACCCGCTCGACGTACGTGGAGTCCGCGGTGGCGACGGTTTCGCGCGCGAGGCTGAGGCTGCCTGTGGTGACGGTGCCTTTCAGAGACGCGCCGAGATCCTTCAGCAAATATGGCACGCCGTTGAGCGGACCTTGCGGCAGACCGTCGTTAATCGCTTTGCGCGCGCAGTCTTCGTGATCGAGCACGATGGCGTTGATTTTCGGGTTCACCTGTTGCGAGCGGGCGAGGGCGGCGTCGAGCAATTCTTGCGCGCTCACCTGCTTGGTGCGCACGAGCTCAGACAGGTCGAGGGCGTCTTGGCGGCGGTAATCGGCAAACGGTATCATTGAGCGCAGTTCCTTTGCTTGTTCACGCGGACGTGCGCTCATTGTGAACGGCCGTTCATGTGATCGACAGGATTGGATACTAGTTTAAGGATGGGGGCTGATCAAAGTAGGAGCTTGCCATGCGCTCATTGTTTTTCGGACTTGCGGTCGCTACCGCTTTGGCGGTGACGACTGCTGCGGCCGGTCCGGTCGCCTATCACCCGGGCGCTTTTCCGCGCGACGAGGCGTCTTTGCGCGATCTCGATAGCCGACAGCTGCGCATCGTGCGGCGGGCGGGGGCGCAGTGCTGGCACTCGGGCGAGGGCGGTTTTCGCTCACCCGGGGCGCGGGCACGTGGCTGCGTCATCAGCACAACGGAAAGCGCCATGCGAAGTTCCGATAGTCCGGCGCTTGTGGCCTTTCACCAGGCGCTGCCGTTCAACGCGCGGTACAATGAGAATCGGCCTGCATATTATTGGCAGCGGTTGGTGTCGGCGAATTAACGGTCACCACGCGGCTCGCAGGATTTGGAGCACGTCCGACGGGCCGGTGACCGGTCGCGGGTTTGAGAGCACGACGGGGTGTTTTGCGGCTTCTTCGGCGATGGCGGGGAGTTGGTCGTCTTTGATTCCGACATCGCGCAGGCGGGCGGGTAGGCCGAGATCGGCGATCAGTTCGGCGACAGCGTCGCCCGCGCTCATGTTGGGGCGGCCCATGGCGAGGCTCAGTTGTTTTTGCCGTTGCGCTGTCGTTGTTTCGTTCCAGCGCAAAACGTGGGGCAGCATTACGCAGCTTGAATGACCGTGGTGGAGGCCGTAACGGCCACCCAGAATATAGCCGATGCCGTGGCTGGCGCCGGACCCCGCGCGCGAGGAATTGGTGCAGGCGAGATAGCTTGCCATCTGGCTTTCACTGCGGGCGAAGGGGTCACCTGATACTTGCTTGGTGCGGCGCAAGGATTTTGCAAAGAGCAAAAGCCCGTGCAGCAGTCCTGCCTCGTAGACCGGTGTCACATTTTTTGCGAGGTATCCCTCGCAGCAATGATCGACGCCGCGGATGGCGCTGGACAGCCATAGCCATTCAGGTGTGAGCGCGCCCAATGCAGGGTCGTAGATGACTGCGCGTGGGACGAGCCAGGGGTTCATGAAGCCGAGCTTGATGCCGCGTCCGGCATCGGTGCCGCCACCTGCTGGTGTAACTTCGGCGCCGGAGAGTGTGGTAGGGATCGCGATTTGACGAACCAGGTGAGGCTTTGTTGTTCGTGAGCGCGAAAGCGCGATGAGGCCGTCAATCGTCTCGACATTTTCGGCCAGAGCCAGCTGCACGATCTTTAAGCCGTCGATGATCGAACCGCCGCCAACGCCGACGAGCACATCAGCGTTGACAGCGCGCGCGGCTGTGATTGCCGAAAGGACTCCGTCAAGTTTCGAATGCTCGGCGATGCCGTCGAAGATCGCGACGCATTTGGCGCCGAGCGTGGTGGCTATGAGTGAGATGGCGCCGGTTTGTGTGTGCAATGTTCTGGAAGTTGCGACGAAGACGCGTTGGGCACCACAGCGCTCAACCTCGCCGCCCAGCGCTTCGCGCACGCTTTTGGCGAAATGGACGCGCTCTTGCGGGAGCGCGTCGTGAGTGAATGCGGCGCCGGTCACACCGGGTCCCAGCCGAATACCGAGTTTGTCGGACCCGAATCGTACATCATGGTTTTGAGCGCCGGAAAGGCGTGGTTGCAGATGGTTTCGGGTGTCCAGCCTTCGATTTTTGTCATGCCGCGCACAGGTCTTGATTGTGACATGAGAAAGATTTCGTTACCTCGGGCGGCGAAGACCTGACCGGTGACATCCTTCGACGCGCAGAGCGCGATGGCGAGCTGGGCTACCTGGTCGGCGCGCATATGATCGCGCATACGCTCAACGCGCTTGGCAGAAGCTTCGTCCTTTATCGGAATGGTGGCGATCATGCGTGACCAGGCGAAGGGGGCGATGACGTTGGAGCGCACGTTCTTTTGGACACCCTCCATGGCGATGATGCGCGAAAGACCGGCGACGCCCATCTTGGCTGCGGCGTAGTTCGCCTGACCGATATTGCCGATGATGCCGCTGGTCGAGGTGAAGAGGACATAGGCGCCGTCTTGATGTTCGCGGAAATGTTCAATCGTGGCTCTACAGACATTGTAGGCGCCGTTCAGATGCACATCGATGACCATGTCCCAGTCTTTGTCTTCCATTTTGTGGAACATGGTGTCGCGCAGAATGCCGGCCGGGTTGATGACGGCGTGCAGGCCCTTAAAAGTGTCTTTGGCCTGTTCGATCATGCGCTTGACGCCGGCGCGATTGGTGATTGAGTCAGAGTTCGAGGCGGCCTGGCCGCCCAGCGCTTTGATTTCGCGCGCGACGATTTCAGCGGGTCCGGCATCGCCTTCATCCCCGCCTGCGACGGCGCCGCCGAGGTCGTTGACCAGAACCTTGGCGCCTTCCTTTGCGGCGAGAAGTGCGCATTCCTTGCCGATGCCATTCGCGCCGCCCGTGACCAGGACGACCTTGCCTTCCAGAATACCCATGGAAATCTCTCCTTTGTGCCGATGGTTTCGGCAGGTACGTTAGCGGCAGGCGGCGCGGCATTCCAGTGGCTGTTGGAATATCTGTATTGTGCGCTGCTAGTGATTGTCGCGAGCCGATTCGGCGGATTGCGGATTGAGGAGAGGTGGGATGAGCACTAATTCATGGCGTCAAAACTTGGACCATAAGCTCGGGCTGGGTGCTGACGCGTTGTCTGATCGCAAGCGGCGTATCCTCAAACATGTGGAGGACAGAACCTTTGTCAGTCGTGACGTCTCGCATGAATTCAAGTCCAAGCAGACGTTTGGAGAATGGCTCGCGGACAAAGTTGCGGAGTTTGGAGGGTCGTGGACCTTCATAAGTTTGTTTGGCGCGACCCTGGTTCTGTGGACGGGGATCAACACTTTTATACTGTTGGCTGGCGCGTTTGATCCCTTCCCGTTTATTTTCCTCAATCTCATGCTGTCGATGCTTGCGGCGGTTCAAGCGCCCATCATTCTTATGTCACAAAATCGTCAGTCGGCCAAAGACCGGATCGCGGCGCAGCACGATTACGAGGTCAATTTGAAAGCTGAACTCGAGATTATGTCTCTGCACGACAAGATCGATGAGTTGCGCAACGATCAATTGATGAAAGTGCTGGCCAAGCAGGATGAACACATCAAGCTCCTCACCGAGCTGTTGAAGGGCAAGGCCTGAGTGTGATGGCGATTATTCGACTAGAAGCCTCAGCAGATTGCGAAACTGCCGACCGCATCGTTGCAGACGCATTCGGTCCCGGCCGGTTTGCCAAGAGCGCCTACCGGCTTCGCGAAGGTGTCAATCCCATTGGCGCATTGTCTTTTGTTGCGACGGTGGACGGGCGCGTTGTTGGGACGGTGCGGTACTGGCCGGTCGATATTGGCGGTGCGGCCGCGCTCATGCTTGGGCCGATTGCAGTTGAGCGCGCCTTGCAAGGTCAGGGTATCGCTTTGGCGTTGATGCAAACCAGTCTAGGCGCGGCGCGGACGCAAGGGCACCGGATAGTGGTGCTGGTGGGTGATGAGCCCTATTATGGCCGTGCCGGTTTCAAGCAAATCATGCCATTGGGCTGCGTGACAATGCCGGGACCGGTCGATCCGGCCCGCTTGCTGGGACTGGCGCTGGTTGAGGGGGCGCTGGAGGGATTGAAAGGCGAAATGCGCAAAGTGCGGCTGGATCACCCGGTATCGGCATTGGGGGCAGCTTTGGCACCCCGCGCTGTCGGGAAAACTTGAAAAATTCATATGTTTTGTATTTTTAGTATTTTGGAACTGCCAATGCTCAAGAAACCCCAGTCTGCCGATGCCACCGATGTTCAGCGCCGCTTTGCTTATTGGGAGCGCCGGGCGCAGCAAAGCCCCGTGGTCGTGCGCAATCACGGTCAGGATGAGATCGTGATGGTGTCGGCGGATGAATACGGCCGGCTGAAACGGCGCGACAGGGAAGTGCTTGGATTGGAAGATTTTACCAGCGAAGATATCGCCGCACTCAAAAACGTGACAATGCCCAAGAAGTACGACTACTTGAACAAGGAGATCAAAGTCTCTCGCTCATGACATTTGCAGCGCCGATACCAGGCTACGTCATTCGATACTCGTATCTCTGGCGCGCCGAGTTCACGGCTGGCCGTGAAGAAGGCATAAAGGATCGACCCTCGCCACAAGCTTCCCAAAGCGCGTTTCGTTCAATTGGAACACTCATTACCGCTTGGCGGGGGGGCCACACTCCTCGCAGTCGTCATGGCCGCGTCAAGTGCCCGGCGATGACGAG
>JANOFD010000131.1:0-1226 GCA_031413455.1 Rhodobiaceae bacterium | reverse complement strand
GACAAGCGCCGCCGAAACCATAGCCGCGAACGATTGCAATCCGGCGCCAGTCATTGGCACCGCAGAAAATGAAATCGCCATGCAATTGAACTCCCCAAGACGAGCCGCTCCACGGCCCGCTTCACATAGTCGTATGACACGACTGGAACGGCATACATCTCGACGTTAGAGGCGAAAGCGTATCATGCTGCCGGCTGTCTGTCGACGCACGTAGTGCGAAGTCGGATGCGAACGCAATCATCTAGTGAGAAGCGAAGCGCCCGCGCGAAGGTAACGCAATGGGGGCTTCCGGGAACCATCACGCGTGCCATACGTGCCATGGCGGAGCCCTTCCGGAAGGGAGGCGGCCTGTCAATTGAATATACCGTCCCCGTTATTAACCGCTCCAAGCGATAATTTGGAGTGGATGGCATACGTCCTTAGCTTACCCAAGTTCAGAGTAAACCTCGGAAAGACTTAGGGACGCAATACTTATTTGGCTGAAAAGAACCGGTTTCAGTATCCAATTCCGCGCCAACCCTTTTGACTGCCAGCGTCGAGCCGCCGCCAACCCGTGAACTGGTTGCCGGCCCCAAAATTCATTGGACTTGGCGCGAAATGCGGCGCGTGATGGCGCAGCGTCCACTTGTGTCCCGGGAGATCACAATGCGTAAATCACTGACGATCACATTGGCGTTTTCAGGCGCGCTGATCGCCTGGCCCGCAGCAGCCGTGACCCTGATCAACCTGGAACAAGTCAGAACCCAGGCATTTGTTTGCGACGACAAATGTGGTCCCAGTTTCGGGGAAGACTGGGGTTCGGCGCGTGATTTCTGGTTGGAACCAGGCGAGCAACGCAGCTTCGATTGCAGTGGGCAATGCTTCGTGGGCGTGTACTACGACGGCCACTCGCCCACTCTGGGCGACATGGCCATGGCAGGAGACGACGAACTCTTTAAAGACAACGAAACCGGCTACATCCAGGGCGGCTTCGTCTCGCACACGCGCAAGTGAAGCTGAGAGATTCTGCTGTCTTCCCCCGCTAGCACTACTGCATGCACAGAAATATTCACTCCGTTCCGCACATTTGAATAGTTTGTCACCCCGTGCGCGGGTCGCAGCATCCTTCATGCTGCGCTGCAAACACGAGGCCCATACGAGGTGCGTTGCAAGTAGTGATGCCCACTGTAACAACTGGGTGACGCGTAATAAGAATTTCACGCAAAGACGCCAAGAAGAACAGATTA
>JANOFD010000130.1:0-2714 GCA_031413455.1 Rhodobiaceae bacterium | reverse complement strand
TTGTGCCGCTTCGCAGACACCGGGACCCACACGGGGTTCTGTCGAGCCGGATTGAGCGCTGGCAAGCGCCTCACCACGCATGGCTCCCGCAACTGCGGAGCAGCACAAGTGTGCTGCACCGCGCGCGGGATGACAGAAAATGTATGAGTTCTAACGCCGCAATTCTACGTCTTCGCAGCGCCGACCATGCCTTCGAATTTCTTGTTGAATTTCGACACGCGGCCCGCGCGGCCGGGAATTTTCTGGCTAATCCCGGAACAATCGCTGCCGAACATCGCTAGTGCGTCTGGATATCATCGCTTTGCACTGGCACTCGCGGGCAGGACTGCGTTCAAGCTCGCATTGCAATAGCGCCGGGAAAGAAGCCAGGATCATCATCGCCAGCCTGAACGATGCTGTAATGATCAAAGCCCAATGTGAATTGCGCGCGCTCTTGGGACAATCTCCCAAGAGCGACGGTATAGCCTAGCATGTTGGCGAGCGGCACCACTGCAGTGATGACCTTTGCGTCTCCTCGCTGATCGGCGACCTGAACTATTCCATGACGAGCCACTAGGTCAGCAACGACCCCACCCGTGAAATCGTCAGGCGTCACTACCTCGACCCTCATGATGGGTTCAAGTAACGACACCGCCTTGAGTTCCTTCAATTCGCGGAATGCGGCGCGCGTAGCAATTTCGAAGGTCACTTCGTTTGAGTCGATTTCGTGATAGGCGCCATCGACAAGAGTCGCCTTGAAGTCGATGAGCGGATAACCTGCCAGCACGCCATTGTCGCGCGACGCCTGCAGGCCCTTTTCGACGCCCGATACATAGTCATTCGGCACAGCGCCTCCAACGACTTCATTTTCGAAAATGAACCCCGATCCGGTTGGAAGCGGTTCAAATTGAATCTTTACCCGCGCGAATTGACCTGAACCGCCTTTTTGTTTTTTGAAAGTGTGGTCAATGACAACGACCCGGGTCAGCGTTTCTCGATAGGCCACCTGCGGCGAGCCGACCTTTACTTCGATTGAATAGATACGTTTGAGCCTGTCGATCTTGCTATCGAGGTGCAGATCGCTTTCGCCCTTGAGAATAGTCTGGTCCGACTCGAAATCGATCGAGTAGGTGAAGTTTGGGTCCTCGGTGGCGAGCTCTGTCAGCGCGGCACTCAGTGCCATCCAGTCTGCCTCCAGCACAGGCACAACGGCGATCGAAACAAGAGGAAAAGTGTTCCTTTGCCGACTGGTCATGCTCCCTCCATTGCGAATTCACCGCAAGGCGCATCACAACAATTACCAAAGCGGACGCAAACCGTCTTCTTGGGTGCGCACAAGGTGTACCGCACCACAGCCGCAGGGTCATTCGGATAACTTAACCCGCCCAAACAATGGCGGCGACGGGGGGTGGATTGAAACGCGATCTACGTCTTCGCGGCGCCGACCATGCCTTCGAATTTCTTGTTGAATTTTGACACGCGGCCTGCGCGGTCGAGCAGTTGCTGGCCGCCGCCTGTCCACGCCGGGTGGGTGGTGGGATCGATATCAAGCGTCATCACATCGCCTTCGGCGCCCCAGGTCGAACGTGTCAAATACTTCGACCCGTCGTTCAACAGAACGGTGATATAGTGATAGTTGGGATGGCCTTCTTTTTTCATCTGGCAATGCCTTGGAAATATCGTGCGTGTCGATAAGAGGGGCGGCATATAGCCAAAACCCCGCTGCGGCGCAAGACCGCGCCAATTGTCATGGGTCTGGCAGGTGACCCCACGCGGTGCCATATAGGCCTCTAAACCATAGAGAGCCTCAACTTGACCGACAATCCAGGCGCAGAATACGCCGCCGCCATCGAACGCGAGGCGCAAGGTCGCAGGCGCAGCCGCGATCTTAAGGTCCTACGCCGCCTGATCCCCTTCATGGCGCCATACAAGGGCATGATTGCCCTGGCGACCGTGTTTCTGCTCGTCGCCGCCAGCGCTTCTTTGGCAATCCCGGCGGCCGTCAGGGAAATGATCGACCACGGCTTCTCGAAGGAAAATGCCGGCCTCATCGACCAGTACTTCCTGCTGGTTCTAGGTGTAGCGCTCGTTCTGGGCCTTGCCACCGCCGCACGCTTTTACTGCGTGACCTGGCTGGGCGAGCGCATCGTCGCCGACATGCGCCAGGCGCTCTACAGCCACATCCTGGGACTAAGCCCCGCTTTCTTCGAAGTCACCCGCACCGGCGAAGTGCTCTCGCGCATCACGACCGACACGACGCTCATCCAAACTGCGGTCGGTTCCAGCGCTTCAATCGCACTGCGCAATCTGCTGATGATGGTGGGCGGCCTCATTATGCTTTTGATCACCAGCCCGAAACTCACCAGCCTCGTTCTCGGCACCGTCGTCTTTGTCGTTTTGCCATTGATCTTTATGGGCCGTGTCGTCCGCAACCTGTCTCGCCAAAGCCAGGACCGCGTCGCCGACACCAGCGCCTATGCCGCCGAAACCATCAACGCCATCCAGACTGTCCAGTCCTTCACCCACGAGCCCATAGACCGCGCCCGTTTCAGCAAGGCGGTCGAAGCAACTTTTGCCACAGCCCTCAAACGCGTGCGGGCCCGGTCATTGATGACGGCACTTGTCATCGTACTCGTCTTCACCAGCATTGTCGGCATCTTGTGGATGGGCGCGCAAGCCGTGCTTGCAGGCACCATGAGCAGCGGCGAGCTCAGCGCCTTTATTCTCTACGCGGT
>JANOFD010000129.1:0-1303 GCA_031413455.1 Rhodobiaceae bacterium | reverse complement strand
GCCGTCGAAGCCGCCTTCGAACTCGCCGAAACCTGCGAGCCAAAAGTCCGCGTCGGCGTCCACCTCGGCGATGTGGTGGTCCAACCCAACGGCGACCTCCTCGGCCACGGCGTCAACGTCGCAGCGCGGTTGATGGCGCGTAGCAATCCTGGTTCGGCGCTAGTCTCTGGCGCCGTTCGCCAGTCCATTCGCGGACCAGTGGCTGAACGCCTTGTGTCTCGCGGCTCGATGCAGCTGGACAAGATGGCAGAATCGATCGAGGCGTTCGCGCTCGTCGTGGTGATGCCGGGCAAGTCCGCAACGGCCGCGATCAAGCCGGTCGAGCCGCTGTTGGCGGTTCTCCCCTTCGACAACCTCTCTGCCGATCCCGAGATGGTCTTTTTCTCCGACGGTGTTGCGGAAGAGATTATGCAGACCTTGATGCGCAGCGCCGGCCTCAAGGTGATCGGGCGCACCTCGGCATTTCAGTTCCGCGGCGAGCGCAAAGCCCTGGCGGCGCAATCGTTGAAAGCCACCCACATTCTCGACGGCGCCGTCCGCCGCTCGGGCACCAAGATGCGCGTCTCGGCCCAGCTGACGGAAACGGCGACCGGCACAGGGCTGTGGGGTGAACGCTACGACCGCGATGTCTCCGACGCATTCGCCCTGCAGGACGAAATCGCCGCCAAAGTGGCCTCCGCTCTGAACCAGGCGCTGCCCATTGCTCGCAGGGACTCGGCAAAGATCGATTCTCAAGCGTACGATCTCTACATGAAGGCGCGCCCCGCGTTGAGTTCCTTCAACGTCGAGGTGACAAAGCAGGCCATTCCGCTGCTTGAAACCGCCGTGGCGCGGGCGCCGAAATTCGCCGCAGCTTGGGGCGCCTTGGCGTTTGCTCGCGCTGCCATTTTTTCTCAGACGCAGGACGCGTCATTTGAGCCCGACTTCGACGTGGCCACGGCTGCCGTCGAGCGTGCGCTCGAACTTGACGCGGGTACGTCTCATGCGTTGCTCACCCAAGCGGCATTGCTGCCGGCGTTCAGTGCCTATGCTCAAAAAATCGCCTTCCTGGAGGCGGCACAGGCGGTCGAGCCAAACAATCCGGACGTGCTTTCACTTTTGGCGGATGCCTACCGGTCGGTCGGACGCAACAGTGCCTCGCTGCCTCTGACTGAGCGCGTCATACAGCTGGACCCGATGTCTGGCTCTAACCGGGGCTTGTATGCGCAGGAGCTCATGGCGTTGCGGCGCCGGCCAGAGGCGATCAAGGCACTGCGGCTGGAGGATGAATCGTCCGTCCGTGGTCTGTGGTGGTTGCCGCGTT
>JANOFD010000128.1:0-1487 GCA_031413455.1 Rhodobiaceae bacterium | reverse complement strand
CTTATTTGTTTTGCGGCTGCGAGTGCTGACCGGCTTTCGGAATATCAACGCAGTTTCGACCATGCAGTTTCGACCATCTCCCACGAATCAAAGATGGCGCGAATATGGTAGGAGGAATTTCTGGCTATGCTTTTTTCATTGAATAGACTCAACGCGCAACGCGCATCCCTGTGGCTTGCGGTCTCAATTCTTATGCTCGGTCTGATAGCGGGCATCACCTATACACCAACCCTGACGCCCAAACTGACTGTCGTTGCGGCCAGCGAGAAAGACAAAAACTCGCGCAAGTCTGACGAAAAAGCAAGTGAGTCGCGAAGACCTGTTCAAGGACCCCGACGACTTGGCAAAAATTCTGAAGGCGAACTAACTGTTTAAGGTTGACGGATAATGTGCTGCACCTCATCCCGTCCAATCCAGTCGGGAATTGAGAACGAGAGAGTGTGACCGATGAAAGATTTGAGCGAGACTTACGCGAACTACTACATGCCGTTTGTGATCGAGCAAACTGCGCGGGGTGAGCGGTCCTACGACATTTACTCGCGCCTGTTGAAGGAGCGGATTGTCTTTGTTTCAGGCCCGATTGAAGACACTATCGCGACACTGGTCACGGCGCAGTTACTGTTTCTTGAGGCCGATAACCCCAAAAAAGAAATCTCAATGTATATTAACTCGCCTGGCGGGGTTGTGACCGCCGGCTTGGCGATTTACGACACGATGCAGTATATCCGGCCGACGATTGCCACTTTGTGTATCGGGCAGGCGGCATCGGCGGCGTCGTTGCTTTTATGTGCCGGTGAGAAGGGGCAGCGCTACGCTTTGCCGAATTCCAGGGTGATGTTGCATCAACCTTCAGGTGGCGCGCAGGGACAGGCCACGGATATCGCAAGGCATGCTCAAGAAATCTTGAAATTAAAGAGACGCCTGAACGAGATTTACGCGAAGCACACAGGCCAAACCGTTGAAACAATAGAGAGAGCTCTGGACCGGGATAATTTCTTAACGGCGGAAGAAGCGAAGACTTTCGGCCTTCTGGACCAGGTATTCACCAAAAGACCGGCGGCTTTGGACCCCAACCGGTCTGAGTGATACAAGGGGAGATTGAGCAGGTTTGACCAATACACCTGACATTAATACATTCTTGATCCATGGCCGCATAGCATGCTGGAATTGACTGTGAAAAGCCGTGTTGCGGGGATTCGGCACGCATTTGGCTTTGTGGGATATGGGACGCGGCGATTGGCCGGAAACGGTACAATTCCGGCCTGCGAGGGAGAGTGAGAGAGAATGAGTAAAAGCGGCAGCGATTCCAAGAACACGCTCTACTGCTCATTTTGCGGCAAGAGCCAGCATGAAGTGCGGAAGTTAATTGCTGGGCCAACTGTCTTCATTTGCGACGAGTGCGTCGAGCTCTGCATGGATATCATCCGTGAAGAGAACAAGACCTCCCTTGTCAAGTCGCGCGACGGGGTGCCAACACCTACCGATAT
>JANOFD010000127.1:0-2382 GCA_031413455.1 Rhodobiaceae bacterium | reverse complement strand
GTCGTAGAGCGCGGCCAGATGGGCGACCGAATTGGACATCACGAATGTCGTGATTGATCGCCTCAATAAATCTTTGCCAAAGGTTACGGTTACGCCGGTCGCTGCAAAGCCAGCCAAACCAGTTGCAGCCCCAGCCAAGCCTGGCGGCTAAATGTTGCGCCGATAACATTGCTGCGAAGGACCGGGTTTAGCTAAATCCGGTCCTTCGTCTATTGTGGGCTATGGCAGATTCTAGATTCTATGATAATCGCGGTCCGTTTAGTCTGGCGCAGGTGGAAAACTTCACCGGGGCGGTAACGTTGGCTGGCGCCAACTTGAGTGAGGTGCGAGATGTCGCGCCGCTGGATCGAGCGGATTTGCATCACGCGTCATATTGTGACGGAGTGAAATTCCAGTCTGCGCTGAAAACAACCCGCGCCGGCGCAGTTTTTGTTTCGGAAGCATTTGCGCCTTTCGCTCCGCCGGGCTGCGTGGCGTTGGTTTGCCGTAAGCCGGCGTTAGCTTTTGCCAAGCTTGCCGCAGCCCTCTACCCCAGAGCTGGCAACCTCTGGCCAGCAATTCCGGGACAGCTGCGGCTCATTGCCGATTCTGTCCGGATAGGGGCAGACGCGTTCGTGGCGCCCGGTGCGTTTCTGGGCGAAAACGTAGAAATTGGGTCGGGCAGCATCATTGGCAGTTCCGCTGTCATCGGACGTGGGGTGCGCATTGGAAGTGGCACCTCTATCGGAGCGCATGTTTCAATTAGCCATGCGCTGGTTGGCGACCGCTGCATCGTGCATGCGGGAGCTCGAATAGGACAAGATGGCTTTGGATTTGTCGGCACCACTGAGGGTCACTATAAAATTCCTCAGCTTGGCCGGGTCATCATCCAAGACGACGTTGAAATTGGCGCAAACGTTTCCATCGACAGGGGGGCGCTTTCGGATACGATTGTTGGTGAAGGCACCAAAATTGATAATTTGGTTCAGATTGGGCACAACACTAGGATCGGCCGCAGATGTATTATTGTGTCGCAAGTGGGTATCTCCGGAAGTTGTGATATTGGGGATTTCGTGGTGATTGGCGGTCAAACCGGGGTCGCTGATCATGTTAGCATTGGGCAGGGAGCGTATGTTGCTGCCAAGTCTGGTGTTTCACGCTCGCTCGAAGGCGGAAAGGTCTATGGTGGATTTCCTGCGCGGCCGATTGAGCAGTGGCGCCGTGAAGTAGGCGTCGTGTCGCGTTTGGCGAAAGGGAAGCAAGGTAGAAATGAGCGCAGCGGAAGCCAAGATTAGTCAGACTTTAGCGGGTGCCGATGTTCTGCGATTGATGGAGCTATTGCCGCATCGTCCGCCAATGCTTTTGATTGACCGCATGATTGACATCGTAGCGAACGAAAGCGCTACCGGCGTCAAGACGGTCTCGATCAGTGACCCTATTTTTTCCGGACACTTCCCGGGTCACCCGATCATGCCCGGCGTGTTGATTGTGGAAGCCATGGCGCAGACCTCGGGTGCACTGGTCATGCATTCCTTGGGCGTACGCGCCGGCGACAAGCTGGTGTACTTCATGTCAATTGATCGAGCGCGATTTCGACATCCGGTTGTACCTGGTGACGTGCTGATGCTGCCCGTAAAAATAATTCGCACGAGAAAACCGGTGTGGCGCTTTTCTGCGCAGGCATTTGTCAATAGCACCCTTTGCGCGGAAGCCGAATACAGTGCAATGATCGTCGATAAATCTGGAAAGCCCGCAAACGTTGATGTCTAATATTCATCCCTCAGCTGTGATTGATACCAGCGCAAAATTACACCCCACCGTTCAAATTGGTGCGTTTTGTGTTGTAGGACCCAAGGTGACTTTGAGCGAGGGTGTTCGCCTCATCAATCATGTGTGCGTCGATGGACATACGACTATCGGGCGCGGGACTACCGTTTTTCCGTTTGCCTCATTGGGACAGCCGCCACAAAGTTTGGCCTACAAAGGGGAAGACACCGAGTTGGTCATCGGTGAAAACAATATAATTCGTGAACATGTGACAATGAACCCGGGCACCGCGAAAGGCAGCGGCGTCACGCGCGTGGGCGACAATTGTATGTTCATGGCCGACAGCCACGTTGCTCACGATTGCGTTGTTGGTAGCAACTGTGTGTTCGCTAATAACGCAATGGTTGGCGGCCACGTGGTGGTGGAAGATTTTGTCTGGTTAGGTGGTGGCGCTGCAGTTCACCAATTCAGCCGTATTGGACGACACGCCTTTGTGGGCGGCATGGCCGGGCTGGAAGGGGATCTCATTCCGTATGGCTCAGTCATGGGAAATCGGGCGTATCTGGCTGGGCTAAATCTGGTGGGCTTGAAACGACGAGGGTTTACCCGTGATCAAATTCACGAACTGAGAAACGC
>JANOFD010000126.1:0-2731 GCA_031413455.1 Rhodobiaceae bacterium | reverse complement strand
CATTGCTCGTGGCGATATTGGGCATTGTCCTCACCACCCTGTTGGGATTTGTCATCGGCATCGGGCAGTTGTCGTCGAATTGGTTGGTAGCCAAATTGTGCCGGGCCTACGTCGAAACTTTGCGCAACATTCCTTTGCTGTTGCAATTGTTCTTCTGGTATTTCGCCGTGCTGCGCGCTCTGCCCATTCCGCGAGACAGCTGGAATATTTTCGGCGCGTTCTTTCTCAACAATCGGGGACTCTACGTTCCAGGCCCGGTGACCGAGCCGGGATTTGGTTGGGTCGTACTCGCCATTGCTCTGGGCGCGATTGGATCACTGCTATTGTCCTGGCAGGCCCGCCGCCGACGCGAAGCACAAGGCCTCATCACGCCGGTCGCTCTGCAAAGTCTGGCGTTGCTCATTGTTCCTGCGTTGGTCATCAGCGCCGTGGCGGGATTTCCTCTGCACTTCACCTGGCCGGTGCTTGAAGGCTTCAACTTCGAGGGCGGGATCGTTGTCTTGCCAGAGTTGATGGCCCTTGTCATCGCGCTGTCGACCTACACCGCCAGCTACATCGCCGAGATCGTACGCGCCGGCATTCAAGGCGTCGCCAAGGGGCAGATCGAAGCGTCCCAGGCGCTAGGTTTGAAACGCTCGCCGATCTTGCGTCTGGTTTTGGTCCCCCAGGCCATGCGCCAAATCATTCCTCCGTTGACCAGCCAATATCTCAATCTGACCAAAAACTCTTCGCTGGCAGTAGCTATTGCCTATCCCGACCTGGTGTCGGTCTTTGCCGGAACCACGCTCAACCAAACCGGACAGGCCATCGAGATCATAGCCATCACGATGGGCATCTATCTGACCCTCAGCCTGCTCACCAGTTCGGCGATGAACTGGTACAATGCGCGCATCGCGCTGACGGAGCGCTAGGCCGATGGCAACACTCAGGCGCCCACCGCGCATCCAGGTTCCCGGACCCCTTCAATGGATGCACGAAAACCTGTTCTCATCGGCGTTCAACAGTGTTCTCACACTGGTCGCAGCTTTTCTCATTTATCAAACCGCCGTGCCGTTTGTGCAGTGGGCGATCATTGATGCGGCATGGAGCGGCAACAGTCGCGATGCCTGCCTGCCGTTTGAGAACGGCGCGTGCTGGCCTTTTATCGTCGAGCGCTCAGGCCCGATCGTCTACGGCTTCTATGATGTGGCCGAGCGTTGGCGCGTCGATCTTGTTTTTATCATTCTGGGCCTGGGGCTGGCGTGGCTGACGATTACGGGAACGCCTGGAAAACTTTACGTTGGCGCCCTCATGATCACTGTCTTTCCGTTTGTGGCCTTTGTGCTGCTCGTGGGTGGCTTTGGTCTTGTGCACGTGCCGATCGAAAAATGGGGCGGGTTGCTGATCACCCTGGTTGTCGCGGTGACGGGCATCGTCGCATCGTTGCCGCTGGGGATCGTGCTGGCCTTGGGCCGCCGCTCCGACTTGCCGGTGGTCAAGGGTCTTTGCGTTGCCTTTATTGAACTGTGGCGCGGCGTGCCGCTGATTACCGTGCTGTTCATGTCAGCCAACATGCTGCCTCTCTTCATGCCGGACGGGATGACAATCAACAAACTTCTAAGCGCGCTGATCGCCGTGGCGCTGTTCTCCTCGGCCTATATGGCCGAGGTCGTCCGCGGCGGATTGCAGGCCATCAGCAAGGGTCAATATGAGGCCGCCGCCGCTGTAGGTCTGGGCTATTGGCGCTCGATGGCGTTTGTCATTCTTCCGCAAGCGCTGCGCCTGTCTTTGCCCAATATCGTCGGGAATTTCATCGGACTTCTGAAAGATACATCGCTGGTGTCCATCATTGGCTTCTATGATCTGTTGGGCATTGTTCAGGCGGGCAACGCCGACGCGGATTGGGCCACACCCAATACCGCCATGACCGGATATGTGTTTGCCGGGGCCTTGTTCTGGGTCATGTGTTTCAGCATGTCGCGCTATGCGAAGGGGCTTGAAGAAAATTTGCAGGCGGGAGAGCGGCGATGACTGTGGATCTCAAGACCGGCGCTGCCGTTGAAATCATCGGCCTCAACAAATGGTTCAAGGCCTTTCAGGCGCTGCGCGATATCAACCTGACCGTTCTGCGCGGTGAACGCCTGGTCATTTGCGGGCCATCGGGGTCGGGCAAGTCGACCCTCATCCGCTGCATCAACGGATTGGAGCGGCACCAGGAAGGCAGGGTAATCGTCGAAGGGGCAGAGCTGACCGAGGAGGTGGGCAAGATCGATGTCGTGCGCGCCAATGTCGGCATGGTATTCCAGCAGTTCAATCTGTTCCCGCATCTCACCGTGCTTGAAAATTGCACACTGGCGCCGATGTGGGTCAAGCATCTGCCGAAGAAAGAGGCAGAGGCGCTGGCGATGCAATATCTCGAGCGTGTTCACATTCCAGAGCAGGCGAGCAAGTACCCAGGCCAATTGTCGGGCGGCCAACAGCAACGCGTCGCCATTGCACGCGCGCTGACCATGCAGCCGCGCATTATGCTGTTCGACGAACCCACCAGCGCGCTTGATCCCGAGATGATCAAGGAAGTGCTGGAGACGATGGTAGAGTTGGCAGGCACCGGCATGACCATGCTGGTGGTCACGCACGAAATGGGCTTCGCGCGCACCGTCGCCAACCGCATTGTGTTTATGGATGTCGGAGAGATCGTGGAAGTGGCCGCCCCGGACGAGTTCTTCAACAACCCCAAAAGCGCCCGGACCAA
>JANOFD010000125.1:0-2708 GCA_031413455.1 Rhodobiaceae bacterium | reverse complement strand
TGGGATCGCCGACTGGGTGGCTGTAAAACGCAAGCTCGACGCCACACGATTGATCCAGCGTCTCGCCGTTGAAGAAATGAATATGTCGACGGCAAGACTGCGTTTGGATTATGTAGGCAAAGCCGACCAGCTTCAGACCGCCCTGGCACAGGCCAACATCTATCTCGTGCCCGACGACAAAGGAAATTGGACCCTCAGCCGCAATGCAGCCGCCGCCGCCGCCCCAAGTCCAAACTCCGTGGTTCCTTAAGCCTCAGCGCTATGGGCTGACACTGGCCAATGGCGTCACCGCCATTCGCCTGGTGCTGGTTCCGTTTATCGCCGCCGCATTGTTGAACCAGCGTTTCGACGAAGCGTTATGGCTGACGTTGATTGCCGGCGCATCGGACGCGGTCGACGGTTTTATTGCGCGCTATTTCGGCCACAAGTCGGTGGTCGGCGCCTATCTCGACCCAGCCGCCGACAAGATTTTGATCCTGACGCTGTTCGGCCTGCTCACCTATGCAGATCATCTGCCGCTGTGGCTGATGGTGCTGGTACTGGCGCGCGATGTCGCCATCGTCGCCACCTTTGCGATCTTCACTCGCATGAAAAAACTGGGCGTGCGCGTCAAGACTCTCTTCATCGGCAAGCTCACGACGTTTGCCCAGATCGCGCTTTTGCTCGCAACCCTTGCCGACTTGGCCTTCACGCTGGATTGGGCAAATTTGCGCCTGGCGCTGATCTGGATCGCCGCCGCCCTAACAGTCGCCTCATGGGTCGCCTATTTCATAGAAGGCCTCCGCACCGTGCGCGCCGCCCCCACCCCATAGCCCTCCCCCAGAGCGCAGCGACGCGGGGCAACGTGGCGCGCCGTCCTTCACGGCATGACGGGTGGGGGGCGACGCTGCACGAATTCCAAACAGGACAGGACAAACAGGACACTGTCCTGTGTCCTGTTTGTCTCAATTTTTGCGGCGGGTTTCGGCCGGATTTTCGTGCGAATAGGACAGCCGACCCGCGCCAGACCGCAGAAATCGAGGTTGACTTGTGCTCCAGCCCAAGGCGTAACCGGGTCGATGTCAGCCAAGCCGCCACCCTCTCAGCTTCCATTTGCGTTCAAGGCCCAACGCAGCACCCAGCGTCAGGACTTTGTGCCGGGTTCGGCCAATGAGACGGCGCTCGCCTTCATCGATGCCTGGCCGCAGTGGCCAGCCCGAATCTGTGCGATCTGGGGCCCGCACGGCAGCGGCAAAACGCATCTGTCGCAAATCTGGCGCGCTCAAAGCGATGCGGTTGAACTGAACGCCGCCGATGTGACGCCTGAGCGCGTCGCAGAGCTTGCGCCCGCCATCACCTGCCTGATCGACGACGCCGATCGCGTCGACGGCGGGGCAGGGCTGTTTCACCTCATCAATTTCGTCAATCAGTCCAGCGGCTGGTTGCTCATGACCGGCAAGGAAGCGCCCCAGCGCTGGGCCACCTCCGTTCCCGATCTTCATTCCCGGTTAACCGCCATTCCGGGCGCCAGCCTTGAATCACCCGATGATGCCCTGATTGCCCGCGTCTTGCTCAAGCTGTTTGGTGACCGCCAACTTAAGCTTCCTGAAGCCTTGATCAGCTATCTTGTGCCAAGGCTGCAGCGCTCGTTTGCTGATGCCGAACGGATTGTGGAGTTGATGGACAGGCTGGCGTTGCAGTATCAACGCGGTGTTTCAATCGACATTGCAGCAGACGCGCTACGTCAGCTTGAGGCGGAGCGGGGCTTTCCTTCCGCTGACACCGAAGACGGTTTAGGCTAGGGTCCGGCCTTGAATTTGGGGCGTTTTGGGGAAGTAAAGTGGGCGGCGAAGGTTGATGGACTCTACGACGCAAAAGCGCGAGACGGCACCGGCGAGCGCGCCCGCCACAGGCGCCAAACGCGACGTGCGTGCGCCCGCAAAACCCTTCGATCTGACTTCACCCGAACGGCTGATCAATCGTGAAATTTCGTGGCTCGCCTTTAACACGCGCGTCCTCGAAGAAGCCAAGAACGAGCGCCACCCGTTGCTCGAGCGCCTGCGCTTTCTGTCCATCTCAGCGGCAAACCTCGATGAGTTTTATATGGTGCGGGTGGCGGGCCTGAAAGGCATGGTCACCGCCAATATCGTTACCCACTCCGATGACGGCATGCGGCCCCAGCAGCAACTCGACGGCTTCGTTAACGATATCGTTGATCTGGCTGACGATCAGACCATAGCTGCGGCCTTCCTCAGCGTAGACGACGACTTGGAGGGTTTCGGCGGGAGCATCCTGGATGACTTTGCCAGCCACATAATCGGCGACGCGGATGAGCGGGAGAATTTGACCACGATACTGCACGACTTCTTGGGCGCCCGTACGCTCGATTTGGGCGAGGGGGAATTCTTCGAGACGGGCCGCGAGTGAGAGAGGGATGGCCATGCGGCGATCCTTGCCGATGCTGAAGAGGAGCAGGGTTTGGCGGGCGTCGGTGTTTTCTGCCGTGCGGCTTTTCTCATCAGCCATCGCGCGGTCGCGGGTTTCGGCGACGACGTTGGCGTGCTGGGCGAGGCCGACGACATCGAGAATGAGGGCGACCCGACCGTCACCCATAATGGTGGCGCCGGCGAAACTGGAAATGCCCTTGAGTTGTTTGCCGAGTGGTATGACGACGATTTCCTCGGTGTCGTTGATCTCGTCGACGACGAGGCCGAAGTGGCGGCCATCGG
>JANOFD010000124.1:0-2318 GCA_031413455.1 Rhodobiaceae bacterium | reverse complement strand
TCACAACATCGACGAGGTCGCCCTTGCCTTGCACCAGGCCCGCAGCCTTGACTTCGGCTTCGCGCCCGGATTTCAAAGCATCGTTCAATACGCCGTTGAGCAGTTCGCCGAACGACGATCCGGGCGCTGCGGCTTCGCCGGTGCCACCCATTTTTGCGGCTTGCGCATAGGCGTTGATTGCGGCGGGATTGATGGCGGCTACCATGGTTCAGCGCTCCGGTAACATTATCGTTTCAAGAGATCGACTGTGCGCGCCAACATGGAGCGCGTATTGTCGATGACACTGAGGTTTGCTTCGTACGACCGTTGTGCTTCACGCATGTCGGCCATTTCAATGAGCGAGCTGACGTTTGGCATTTTGACATAGCCGCGCGCGTCCGCGGCCGGATGACCGGGCATGAATTGTTCGCGGAACTCAGACATATCCTTGACGACAGACGACACCTTTACCGTTTCAACACCGGTGGCGCGATCCAGTTCCGTCTTGAAGACCGGTATGCGCCGGCGATAGGGATCTTCGCCCGGGGTTGCCGCGGTTGACGAGGCGTTGGCCATATTCTCGGCGATGACGCGCCAGCGCTCGGCCTGTGCGCGCATGCCGGCTGCTGCGACCAACATGGATTTCATCATTTCCATTTCTATTTTCCCTTTTGCGATTATTGCGAGCCGCCCAGAGCGGTGCGCCACATCGATGTCATTTTTTTGTAAAGACCGGCGGCCTGGGCGTAGCCGATCTGGGTTTCGGAAACTTTGAGCATCTGCTCTTCGACAACAACCGCGTTGCCGTCAGGCGTTGAACGGGAGTCGGGCGACACCATGGCCTGGTACGAACGGCCTGCGCCGGACTGCGGTTGAATGTGCATCGCGTTGGTTGTCAGCATCGAGTCCGTCAGAGTCGAGGCGAAATCATTGGCGCGCAAATCGTGGGGCACGTAACCCGGTGTCGAGGCGTTGGCGATGTTGGTGGCGAGCACCGATTGGCGATCGCTGAGCCAGCTCATTTTCTGCTGCAACAATCCTACCAGTGGTAAATTGCCCATCGTCATGATTTTCTTGCCCTGCTCGAAGGTGTGTCACTCTGAGCGGCAGTTTTTGCCCGTTACACTTAAAGCCGGTTTAAGAGCGGCGAAGAAATTTGATCTATTTTCAGGGTGCGGTGACGCATTCCTGCGGACGGGTAACAAAATTCATCTGGCGTTTACCGGATGACAACCAGGAAAATTCTGCCTGCCGTTTAGCTGGACTTAAGGTTACTTGGCCATTCTTCAGTTCTAATTTGCAGCTGATGAGATTGTTATGGAAGTGACTGAATATCTGCGGTTCGGCGCGGCGCTGATTTTCGTTCTCGCCCTGATCGGGGCGGCGGCGTTTGCGATGCGGGCGTTGGGGTTTCTGACGTTTTCGCCGCGACGCCCGGGTGACCGCCGCCTCAGTGTCACCGAATCCCTGTTGATTGATGCCAGACGCCGGGTGCTGTTGATCCGGCGCGACGATGAGGAATACCTGGTCCTGCTCTCGCCCCAGGGCGACGTTATACTCGACGACCGGATCAAGGTGAAAGACATACCCGAGGCGCCGATTTCCGGTTCGACCTTTGTCACGATCAAGACGGAACCGCGCCTGTGAGACATTTTGCGACACTTCTCGTTGCCGCCATTGCTTTGGCCGTTTCAACCGATCAGGCTGCGGCGCAACAAATGACGATTGATTTCGGTCAGCAGGGCAACGGCATGACCGGGCGCCTGGTGCAACTTATTGCGCTGATCACGATTTTGAGTATCGCGCCGTCGATTTTGATGATGGTGACGAGCTTTGTGCGCATTGTTGTTGTGCTGTCACTGCTGCGTACAGCCATTGGCATTCAGCAAAGCCCGCCCAACAGTGTGATCATCTCGCTGGCCTTGTTTCTGACCGCGTTCGTGATGGCACCGACGTTTGAGCGCGCCTACAAGGACGGTATCGCGCCGCTGATGGAAGAGAAAATCCAGATGGGCGAAGCCTTCACCAAGACGACGGCGCCGCTGGCCGGATTTATGCTCAAGCACGTGCGCGAGAGCGATCTGCAGCTGTTCTTCAATCTGGCCAAGACGCCGCCGCCGGCAACGGCTGCGGAAACGCCATTGCGCATTCTGATCCCGGCCTTCCTAATCAGCGAATTGCGGCGGGCGTTTGAGATCGGGTTTTTGCTGTTCATTCCGTTTCTGGTTATCGACCTCGTGATCGCGTCGCTGCTGATGGCGATGGGCATGATGATGCTGCCGCCGGTGACGATTTCGCTGCCGTTCAAATTGATCTTCTTCGTGCTGGTCGACGGCTGG
>JANOFD010000123.1:0-4286 GCA_031413455.1 Rhodobiaceae bacterium | reverse complement strand
AATCGACTCGGCGCGTGCGGCGGGTTTTGACGTCGGCGGGACCATGTACCCGTATCCCTTCAGCGGCAACAACCTCGGTGAGTGTTTTCCCGATTGGGCGTCGGAAAATGGCAAGCTCTTTGCCAATCTCAAAGATCCTGCCGTGCGCGACCGCATGGTGCGCGACATGACCGATCCTCAGGGTGCGCCACTCTGTCAGCTCGAGGGGCCCACGGCGTACATGATCGCAGATTTTCGCAAACCGGAGTTTGCCAGGTATGAAGGCAAACGGCTCAGTGACATTGCCACCGACCTCGGGAAACCGTGGGCGGAAACGATCGTCCATCTTGTCGTGACCGAAGGCCGGGACGTGTCCAAAATCAATTTCACCATGTCCGAAGACAACGTGCGCGCGCAGCTCAAGTACCCCTGGGTGGTGATTGGCACCGATGCCGGCGGCGTGGACCCCGATAGCACTAAGGTGGTGGTGCACCCGCGAGCATACGGGACGTACCCTCAACCGGCGCGTGGGTAAGCACTAAACGTGGGAAGGCCGCAATGCGCGACCATTGGACTCTCGACACAATCGCCTGGGAAAAATTCGACCGCTCAAAGCTTGATCCAAATTTGGTCAAGCTGATGAAGGCGGCGTCGCTCGTTGAATACAACGCAACCGACTACGTCGAATATTTGCGTAAAGTATTTCACAACCAGCCTCAGGTTATGGCAATCCTCGACCGCTGGGGCGCCGAAGAAGTTCAGCATGGCGCGGCGTTGGGCCGTTGGGCCGAACTCGCCGACCCCACATTCAATTTCAAAGACTCGTTTGCTCGTTTCCGCAAAGCCTATCATCCTCCGCACTTCGAAAACGCAGACGGCTCCGTTCGTGGCAGCCGCATCGGAGAGTTGATCGCCCGATGTGTCGTGGAGTGCGGCACCTCTTCGGGCTACACGGCCATTCGTGACGCAGCCGAAGAACCGGTTCTGAAACAGATCGCAGGTTTGGTCGCCGCCGACGAATTCGCGCACTATCGTTTGTTTCTCGATTTGATGGACACGCAGTCTGAAGCGAAACCCGGTTTCTGGCGCCGCCTATGGATCGCAAAAACACGCGTAGCGGAATCCGAAGACGACGAACTCGCGACCGCTTATTATTGCGCCAACGTACCGGCCCACCGCGAACACGAAATCAAATACGACCGCGATGCCTGCAATCTCGCCTATCAGTCATCGATGTTCAGGCACTACCGCCGCAGACATGTCGAGCGCGCCGTCGCCATGATCGGCAAGGCTATCGGCCTTCATCCCGAATCGAATTTCATCAAGCTGGGTGGCCGCGCAGTCTGGGAATTCGTCCGCTTCCGTGTCTGGCGCTTCGGACCGGTGCGTGAACTCAAAGTGGCCTAGACGGCGACTGTCGCCGTATGAACTGGCGACCAGCCATTCGGCGGCCAAATTTCAACACACAATCGACGGTCAACTATTCAGCCGCGGCCAAGCCATGCCGCCGTCCAATCATCGGTAATTCAGCCCTTTAACGTTGCATTAACTGCAGTGAAATACTGCTCGCGAGTACGATACCGTACCGTGGTTCGGCATTTGTCGCTACAACCGGAAGAGCACAACGCATGTCTGCAATCCTGCGCACAATCGATTTCAATAGCCTCCGCACACGCCTGACAGTCTTCTTCTTGCTGTTCGGAGTGCTTCCGGCAATCAGTCTGTTGGGGGTTTATTTTTCTTTCAAGACAAGCATCGAACAGGCTTACCGCACTCCGATCAAGGATACAGCGGTCGCCTTGGGCGACGTCATTGACCGCAATCTGTTTGAACGCTATGGCGACGTACAGGCGTTCGGTGTCAACGCTGCCGCGTGGGTGCCGGAAAACTGGCGTAACCCGTCTGCCGAAAACCCGCTCATCGGCGCAATGAATTCCTACATGACCAACTACGGCCTCTATCGTCTGATGATCTTGGTCGATCAGGAAGGAAGCGTCCTCGCCGTGAATTCGGTCGATCCGCTGGGCAAGCCCGTGGACACCGCTGCCGTCTACCAAAAGAACTTCAGCGACGCATCCTGGTTTCGCAAAGCCATTGCCGGGGATTTTCTAAATGGGAAAAACGGGCTGACCGGAACGGTCGTTGAGCCGCCCGCAGCCCATGGGATTGTGGCAAGCACATACGGCGACGATGGTTACACCATTGCCTTTGCCGCACCCGTCAAGAATGCGGCCGGTGAAAAAGTCGGCGTCTGGGTCAACTTTGCCGACTTCGGTTTGGTCGAAGAAATCGTTATGACGTTCTACAAATCTTTGTCGTCTCGTGGCTTGGCCGCCGCGGAAATTATTGTCACCGACGCCCAGAACCGCGTACTCGTATTCGCCGATCCGCTTCACTCCGGTGGGGCTTACAAACGGGACCTCGAATTTGTCGGCAAGAAAACGTTGGCCGACACGGGGATGAACGATGCCGGCGAACTAGAGCAGATTCCCATCAATTGGAACCATAGCCCGCGTGTCTGAAGTAGTTTGTGCATTCGTGCGGCCTGAGGGTTGGGATGAATTGTCCGATGCCGCGGTGCAGGGATCGGACGGTTCGAGTGGCGAGCTTTCGCAGTTGCGTTTTGAGTTTGCTGAACGCCATCTCGATCGGATTGAGGTCCGGCGAGTATTTGGGCAGATACCGAAGTGTCGCCCCCTTGGCCTCTATGGCTTCGCGAACACCGCAGACTTTGTGAACCGGAAGATTGTCCATGATGACGATGTCATTTCGCCTTAGTGTGGGGACCAGACATTGTTCGATATAGGCGAGAAAGGCTTCGCCGTTCATGGCGCCTTCGATCACCATCGGCGCCGACATTCCAACCCGGCGCAGCCCCGCTACAAAAGTTGTTGTGTTCCAGTTTCCAAACGGAAGGTGGCCAACCAACCTTTCCCCACGTAGGCAGCGCCCGTTCAGCCTTGCCATCTTCGTGTTGGCAGACGTCTCGTCGATGAAGACCAGATGGGTCGTGTCAAGCAGGCCCTGATGCCTAATCCATAGGCGACGCGCCAGAGCGACATCAGGCCGTTCTTGTTCGGCTGCGTGCAGTGTTTTTTTTAAAGGTAATGCCGTGGCGGTTGAAAAATCGGCTGAGGGCGCTGCGGCTGGTTTTAATCCCACGCTTGAACAACACCACAACCACCTCGTCCAGCGTCAAATCCGGCTGCTCTACATTCAACGCCAGCAATACCGCCGCATGCTCCTCAAGCGGAGAAACACTTCCGCCGCGTGGCTTTGCCAGGATACTTCCCGTCGTGCACCATCGTTGAAACCACTTGATCGCCGCACTCGGGCTGATCTCAAACTGCTCTGCGGCACCCCGCCGCGACTCTCCATTATCAACCCATCCAATGACCCGTTGACGCAAATCCGTGGAATACGCGTAGGGCATAGCAATTCCTCCCATAAGAGAATCAATCTCTGTAGACTCTGCCTACAAAGGGCATTTGGGAATCCTCGATTCTAATCAGGCGAGATATGCTCTAGTTGAAATGGTGTTCCAATTGCGTTGAAGGGTGGAATTCGTAACACATTTACGTCGTCAAGATTTAGGATACCTTCGTCCTGGTATTTTGCTAGGAGCGCATCGAGCACGGCGCGGGCCTGGCCGCCGTATTTTGTGAACACGTCACGTTTTTTCACGTTTTCGGCACGTTCGCGGCGGGTCAACGGTTTGCGGTCGAAGGCGACGTGGCAGATAAGGTCGAAGGGGTCGAGGTTTTTGCCCAGCTCTTCGGCGATGGGGTCGAGGGGTAGGCCCTCAGCCTCCAGTTCATCGATGATCGCCTGTTTGCGTTCAGCTCCCTTCCAGCGTTTCAGGAAATCGTCGAGGCTGGCGAATCGCTTCTTCAGCGCCGCCTTGGTGAAATCGCGCAAAGTCTCGGTGATCAACTTGCCGTTCTCGTCGAGATATTCGACGCGCTCGGCAACGATGCGGGCGCCGACGCCATCGACGTAAATCTTTCGGACCCTTTCGCCTGGCGGCGGCAATGCAATGTCGGGTGGGCCATCGACAATGGTCTCGTCCTCGCCGGGTGTGGGCGGAATCACTTCCTCACCGTCACCGGTTGGCGGCGCATCGTCCGGTGGCGCGATGGGATCATCGTCGCCGGGGCTCGTATATTTGCACCGGATCACCGTCGAAGTCCGGGTCGGCGAAATGCGCGGTTGCGCCGCGAAAGTCGATCAAGGTGAAGTAGAATTTTTTGGTGTCCTCGTGCACGCGAGTACCGCGACCGACGATCTGTTTGAACTCGGTCATGGAA
>JANOFD010000122.1:0-1292 GCA_031413455.1 Rhodobiaceae bacterium | reverse complement strand
CAATAAACTGAAAGCGCGGTTTGCAGATTGTCTCAACCCATCGCATCGCTGGAACGGCGCGCTTGATCGACTTCTCAAGATCGGTCTTGAGGAAACTGCGCTTTGCAATGTTTTTGGGCAACCACGGCGTTCGGTACCCGGCCAGCATCTGTAAGCCGAAAAACAGCAGCGGGATTGAAAAAATGGTGGCAAATCCCGGTGGCGCGATCGCACACGCCACGCCAAACAGCAAGAGCAAGAAGCCAAAACTGCGCTCGCCCAAACCGTCCATGAGATCTTGCAAGCTCATCCGTTCGCCGGGAAAGTCGCGCACAATGGCAAGCAAAGCCTCGGACGTGGAGCGGTGGTTGGTTGTGCCGGTCATCTTCGATTTCATAAACTCAGTCGCAGGATTGGTCGCTTGGGATCTTCGCGGACAGTCACGAATCCCAGACGAAGGTACGTCGATTCAGGTCCGTTCCACAACTCAGCAGCGTCGCACGTGCAGTTCCCGCGCTGGGACCCACCACGCGACGTGCTGATATCAACCATATCTGGTGGTGTCTGCGAAAGGCGTTTGATAGAGATGGGTGGCGCAGCGCTCACACGCAACGCTAGCACGAGCGGCCCTTCGCGCCAAGGCACGAGGGACCGCTCAAGTTCTTCAACGAATGCTTAGTTGTGCCGTAGCGAGATCGAAGTAACACCCGCTGCCAAATTAACGCCCGTTCCGCCTTCGACGCTCACAGGCTGCAGCGTAATCGACTTGTCGAATCCGCCGATAAGCACGTTGACGCCTGCGCCAACGCCAACAGCAACACTGGCGGACGCCCCGGCATACTCGCCGTCAAGCGCGTCCTTGCCGACATCGGATGTTGGCGCAATCACCGCCCATAACATTGTTGCACCGTCGCTGTAGCCAAGATCGATGCCGACTTTTTGGATATCGCCCAAATAACGTTCAGGCTTGCCCGTCGAGGGCGCATAGGAACATTGTAGCGCTTTCGTCGAGCCGACGATGTAACTCCAGCCGGGTTCCACCTTGCATGTGAGCAACCCGACTTTCACTCCGGCATTCGCCGCGTGAGCTGGAGCGGCACCGAGCATCAACGCGACGACGCTTGCGCTTAGGAATAACTTCATCATCAAGATTTTCTCCTCAGAACAATAGTGCCTCTTCCAAGCACTCGGGAGATAACGTCAAGAGGGGCTCAAAGTTCCGGTCGTTACGCCGCGCCCGCAGGATATCGCAGCAATTTACCGTGCCATATTGCCCTGAAACTCTTTGAAGGAACTTGTATTCGTGTCAACGT
>JANOFD010000121.1:0-3364 GCA_031413455.1 Rhodobiaceae bacterium | reverse complement strand
CTCGCCGGTGCAGATCAGTCCATCGTGATACCAGCACGGAACGCCCCGCCACTTCCACTCCTCGACAACTTCGGGGACAGCCTTTTTGATGAGCGCGCGAACATGGGCGAGCACCTTGCCCCGCCAGTCGCCAAGTTCCCTGATCCGGGCGTCGATCAGCTGCGAGGGAGATGGGCCGTTGGTGGTTGCGCTCTTGCTCATGTTTGCCACACTAATAGTGCGTGACTTGAAAATCGCAAAAAGGCTTTCACGCGAAAGTTTGCATGTGGGGTTCGCGGTCGAAGTATCGGCGGGTTAACCCTGCCCGTTCGCGTCGTAATGCTCATGGGTGAACCTGGATTTGCCTGCCGGGCGCGAGAGGAGTTTAGGCGGATTGATGCCGCCGGACTGCGACTCCGTCATCAGCTCTTTTTTCGCGCCTTCATGGCCTGGCCTAACGCGGTCATATCGATGCCCGCTTTGCGCGCCTTGGCGAAGACACCGTTGCGCATCTCTTCTTCGCCGACATGATGCTTGATGTATTCCGACAGAACCTTGACTTTGGCGTCATAGAACTCGGTGCTTGCCGATTGCGCCTTCAGCTCCGCCATCAGCGTTTTGGCACCATCATGTTCAACTTGCGCTTCGTCGAGTGGGGCTTCTTCGACATCATTCTCGTGGCAGGCCGGATAGAAAAGCTCTTCTTCGAGGGACATGTGCATACTTAGCTCGGTGCAAATCTGCCCGACAAGCGACTCTTTCTTTTGCGCGTCCTTGGCACGCCCGAATTGCGCAAAGAGCGCTTCGACTTTGCAGTGATCCTTTTGCAGCAACATCACGGCGTCGCCAGTCAGGGTTGCGCGCGACTTTGAGGTTGTCTGTTTTTTCGCCGCTTGCTGTGATTTTTTAGGTTGTTTCATGATCTCGGCCTCGAAGGTGGTGGCGCTCCTGTGCGCCCATACCAAACGTGCCTCGTGATCGATCGTTCCCTGTACTTGTACCTTTTTGGGACATCAATAGTGTCTTGCGGGGGACATTTACCCTCTTTCGCTATGGTGCACTGGCTGAGGCTATTCTATGCAATGAAGTATCCCGAGCGCGTTCCCACGAAGAGGATCGAAGTGCTGCACTCGACAGAACATCGGGCAAGACCGTGGGTGCCTCGTGCCGGCGCGGCTGCGGACGTGCTGCTTTCCCGGTTGCCGTCAAAGCGGATCGTCGCGCTCCTGCCCGTGAACGCGGGATTGTTGTTTGTCGTGGCTGTTGCGATCACTATCGCTGTCGGGATTGTGTACCAAACCCAACTGGACCTTGTCCGCCGCACGCACGAGGTCGCACGAGAGACGGCACAGTTTCTTTCGACCATGCAGGACGCTGAACTGGGCCAGCGCGGCTATTTGCTGACGGGCGATGATATCTATCTCACGCGCTACAATGCGGCGCGGGCGGAAGTCGCGGGTAGACTCGCTACGTTGAACGGGCTGGCGGTCGACAAGGGCGCAAAGTCGATGCTCGCCGAGTTGGGTGTCCTCGCTGACCGGCGAATCGCATTACTCGGTCGAACTCTTGCGATGTACCGGGCAGGCGACTCGCGCGCTGCCGTGGCGCGTCTGGCGAAAGGAGCAGGCCGCGCCAACAATGACGCTTTGCGCGAGGTGATAACGAGATTGGAGAACCGCCTGGCGGAACTTTTGCGCGTTCGCAGCGAGACTGCGCGCAACAGCGCCGCTATTTTAGTGCTGTTCTTTGCGTTGACAGTGGGATTGGCGATCATCGCCGTCATGCTCTGGTGGCGAGACCGGCAGGCGTCGGCCGAAACGGCGTCAGTCGCGCTGGCCAATTCGGAGGCGGCACGCAAGACCCTGGCCAGCGCTATTGAAAAACTCCGCGCCGAGGGCGTGGCGCGCAAGACGGCGGAGTCCAAGGTTCGCCAATTGCAGAAGATGGAGGCGGTGAGCCGACTCTCCGGGGGGATCGCGCATGACTTCAACAACATGCTGTCAGTTATCATTGCGGCGATCTCGTTGACCAAAAGGCGCATGGCGAAAGGTGACACCGACGTTGGCGCGCTGCTTGACGGCGCGATCGATGGCGCGACGCGTGCGGCTGCCTTGACTGCCCGTCTCTCGGCTTTTTCCCGCCAGAAACCGCTGGCGCCGGTCGCCCTAGATCTCAGCACGTTTGTTGGCGATATGACCGAGCTGTTGCAGCGCACGCTTGGTGAGACTATCAGGGTCGAGACGGTTTTGGGCGGCGGACTTTGGCGGGCATACGCCGACACCAGCGAGCTTGAGAACGCCGTACTCAACCTGGCCGTCAATGCCCGCGACGCCATGCCCGAGGGTGGGCGTCTGACACTTGAAACCTCGAATGTGTCGTTGGATATTGACTACGCAGCGGCGCACGAGGACGTCGCCGCCGGCCAGTACGTGTTGATCGCCGTGAGCGACAGCGGAAGTGGAACGTCACCGGAGGTGCTCGAACGCGCATTCGAGCCGTTCTACACGACAAAACCCGTCGGGGCGGGAACAGGCCTCGGCCTAAGCCAGGTATTCGGCTTTATCAAACAATCCGGCGGACACGTGAATATACTGTCCGAAATCGGCAAGGGGACGACGGTCAAGCTGTACCTCCCGCGCTATTTCGGCGAAGATGATCGCGTGGTGCGCCCGGCGCCGGCCGATCCGGTTCAGTTGCGTGCAGACAAGAGTTGCGGCGTCATTCTGTTGGTCGAGGACGAGGAGCGTCTGCGCGAAGTGACGGTCGCGAGCTTGCGCGACCTGGAATACAAGGTCATTCACGCTGCGGGCGGCGAAGAAGCGTTGCTGCTGCTCGATGCCCATCCTGAGATCGGCTGTCTCTTTACCGACATCTTGATGCCGGGCATGAACGGGCGCGAGCTTGCCAATGAGGCTCTGAGGCGGCGGCCCGATCTCAAGGTTCTCTACACTTCGGGCTACGTCGGCGATGCGGTCGAGGACGGGGTGCTGGATTCCGGCGTGAACTACCTGGCTAAGCCCTACGCGCTGGACAACCTGGTGCTCAAGCTGCGCAGCGCGGCCGGCGCGACGGTGTGAGGTGTTTTTCGGGGAGCGCGGGAAGCGAATACCAGTGGTCGGAATTTTCGATATGCGCGTCACTTCCCCCATCGTCTGCAGCCGCTAACGCGGCGCAGCCACTTGCATGTTCTGGACGTCCGAATCAGTAGATGCTGAGCGGATATTCGGAAGGGGTTGCAACCCCTTCCGAATTGGCGGCCGGGACCGTCAGCCACTCTGAAGTTTCAGCTTCATGGGGAAGCCTGGTCCGGCCGTCTTTGGTTCTTGTCCTCAACAGATGCAAGGGAGTAAGCCCCGCATGCAAGTACAGGTCGTCTCGAAGCAAA
>JANOFD010000120.1:0-3137 GCA_031413455.1 Rhodobiaceae bacterium | reverse complement strand
CCACGGTAGTCGACCGCGAGGACGGCGACACTCATGCCCTGGGGCACATGAACGGGGATGGCCACGTTGCAACTCTTGCGATCAAACGATCTTCCCGTCGAGCCGCCGGCAGAAACCTGGTATTCGTCGAACAGCAAGCTCAGCGATCTTTGGTCGGGGCTAAGTGTGGTTGAAACACTGCCACCGGGACAACCGGAGCCGCCATAGCCCGGTATTCCCAGAGAAATGTTGTCGGCGCTCGCAGGTGCTGCGATCACCAGCGCGCCTAACGCTGCGATGGAGGCTAATGTCATCTTCATTTGCATATTCCCTTGTTGGTGCCGCAGAACCAGCGACGCGGCATGTATGGCGGCCGGGCGCTGAATTCACTCTGAACGGATTTGTTAGGTGCGGTTCATACTGGCGAGGCGGCAGGCCCTCACCCTTTTTTTGCAAGGGCAAAAAAAGAACCTCTCCCGCAAGGGGGAGAGGCAGACGTGATAGTCTTCGCAGCTCGAGAGCGTGGCAGGCTGTATCCTCTTACTCTCCCGTTGCGGGAGAGAGTCTAGCGCATATGCTCCCAGAGTTCGCGCTCGTGGTCGTGGCACTCGCACTCGTCGGTTTGGAAGTCGTCGCGCGACACGCAGCCCACGACTTTGCCCGCCTCGGTCACCGGCACGTGGCGGAAGCCGCCGTCCCACATCAGCCGCAGCGCTTCAATCGCAGGCGTTTCCGGAGCCAGGCTCGCGGGGTCCGGCGTCATCACGTCGCCAAGCTGAAGTTCGCCGGGGTTAACGCCCGCCTGCACCACCCGCGCGACCGCATCGCGTTGGGTGAAGATGCCCACGAGACCGCCGGTGTCGTCGGTGACCAGTACCGTGTCGGCGTGACGCTGGCGCATCTCCTGGAAAGCAGTTTTTACGCTCGTGTCCGGCGGCAGCTTCAACGGCTGCGGGTTGGCACCGACGATATCAATGAGTGTTCGCATCGGGAAGGACATAATAAATCACCTCTCTCTGACCCTGAAGAAAGACAACGCATCCGTGCATGAATGGTTCCATGACTTGCCACACGAAATCCAACACCACTCACAAAAACCCCCGCAGTTCGGCCATGAACGCATCGAACTGATCGTGGTGTACCCAGTGCCCGGCACCCTTGAAAGAGACCACGCGCGCGGTGTTGAAGTGCTTCGCGCGTCCATCCTTCTCGGGATTCGAAGCCCAGCTGTCTTCGCCGTACATCAACAGCGTCGGACAAGTGATGGCAGCCCACAACGCTTCGGCGTCGGACTGCGCCAGATCGTAAGGCGGAAACACCCGCATATAGGGATCGAACTTCCAGCTAAAGCTGCCGTCCTCGTTCTGGCTGATGCCGTGGATGGTCAGGTGCCGCGCCTGCTCATCCGACAAATGATTGTTCTCTTCCTTCATGCGTTTGTAGGCATCTTCCAGACTGGCATAGCGCCGCGGCGTTCGCCCCGCCACCGCCCGCTTGCTTTCAATCCATTCTTTCAGCCGCGCGTTGATAGGCTTGCCCATCCGCTCATTCAGCATCTTGGGTGAGGGCCCCAGCCCTTCGATGGCCACCAGCTTGCGCACATTCGCCGGATAAACACCGGCATAGCGCAACGCAATATTCCCGCCATAGGAATGCGCAACAATCGTCACCGGTGCCAGCCCGAGCTGATGGATCAGTTGCGCCAAATCATAGAGTGTCGCCAGCATTCCGTAGTCACCCGACGGCGACCAATCGCTATCGCCGTGGCCCCGCAGGTCAGGCGCAATCACGTGCCAATCGCGGCAGAGTTCCTGTGCCGCCCAGTCCCAACTGCGCGAATGATCGCGCCCGCCATGCAACAGAATCAGCGGCGGCGCGCTGGCGTTGCCCCAGTCGGCATAACGCAGGCGCAAGCGTTGAGAAACAAAACTATGCGAGGCGGGTCCGGTGATCATGAGCCCAAGTCATGGCGCTTTTGCCTGCGCTGCACAAGGGCGGGTGCCGCAGAAAACGCCACCTTTCGATTGAACCCACACCAAATTTTCAACAGCCGCGTGTGGCGAATCCTGGCCTGCTGGACGCGACGCCATGCTAGTCATTCCTCCGGCGTATTACCGCTTGCCATCGCATTACCACTCGAACGAAAGGTCTGCTCGATGTTCCGGTTCGTCATCGCATCCGTTTTATCGTTGGTCGCACTCACCGACTCCGTAGCCCAGGCCGGCACCAGCTACACCGACCCACAGGGCCGCTTCACCGTTGCCGTCCCCGAAGGCTGGAGAGCCGCCAAACCCGACACCGATCAAAGACTTGGCCTGGTAATGCTCAAAACGAGCGCCACCGGTCTGTTCGGCATTTGCTTGTTTATCATCAGCGAAACGCCCCTGACAAAATCCAAGACGCAGACGGAAGTCGACGACGGCGTCACAGCAGAAATGACAAAGGAGTTCTGGGAGGCCGGATACAAGGCGCAAGGCGGAGAAGACATTGTCGTCGAAGATATCGGCAGCCGCGAAAAAGACGGCCGCAAGGTTCATTACGTGACCATCACGTTCACCACCAAGGGCACCACCGGCACCAGCGCGCGCTTTAAGATTCGCGAAGAGGTTCACGCGATACCAGGCCGCCTGCATGATGTCGGCTGCATGACAGAAGCGCCGAAATTCGAAGAGGCCAAAGCCGAGTTCGAAACGATCCTCAACTCCTACACACCGCAATCGGGCTTGATCGTTCAGGCCCCTGCAAGCGGGCCCTCGGTGGCCACACTCTTCGCCAACGCCAATTTCGATGGCGTCGCGCGCGTCGTCTCAAGCGCCACCCCGAATGTAACAGCGCTGGGCTGGCCGGCCCAGGCCGGCAGCGTGACCGTCTCTGGCTTTGGCGAATGGCAGGTCTGTGAAGGCGCAAATTATGCCGGCAAGTGCACGGTGATCGTCGGCGCCCGCACCGCCGCTCCCAACTCCCTCATGAGCGTGGGATCGCTGCGCCCCTATGTCTCGCCGCCCGGCACCCGCGGCGTAGCCAGCGTCATCGCCACCGACACCATGTTCCTGATCAACGAAGCCGTGAAGCAAATGTCACGCAGGCCCTGAATTTGACCGCCCACAGCCTGCCCGCCTGGATCTATAGCGACCCCCGGTTCTTCGAGCTGGAGCGCC
>JANOFD010000119.1:0-2790 GCA_031413455.1 Rhodobiaceae bacterium | reverse complement strand
CATCACAAAGAACGGCCGCTCCAGCCACTCAGCTTCGCGCTCGAGATACAAGGCCCTCGGCACGGGCACCGCCGTATCCTGAAACGAGCGATACGCGGCAAACTCAGTCTCGCGCTCTGTCTCGATCAAACTCGAAACCGGATCGCGCCGGAAGATCAACCCACGCTCGCCACCGTGTTCGGCCTCGATGCGCACCCGAAAAGTTTCCCGGCTGGCACCGCCATGAATGCGCGATAACGCCAGCACGGAAATCTTGCCCGCCTCCGGCATCCGTTGACCCAGATAACGGACTATGCGCTGCTCGAGATTATCGCTCATTCACTTCGCCACGTCCGTCATGGAGGTAAACCCGGCAGGCTTGTACGGCCCAATGACCAGCTGCTCCAACACTCCGCGCCCTTCGCGCTTCAGCCCGTCAGGCCCCGTCAACACCGCCTGACAGAACGCCTGCACATGCAGAAAGTGAAACTCCTTGGTGTTCACCTTCGCCGTCTCATAAGCGTCATAGGCGACCCTGAGCTCGCCATGCAGCCGCCCGTGTCCCCACTCGGGATGCGTATATCCAAGCCCGCTCATATAGAAATTCCATTGCGGCGTGAGTTCAATCCGGTAGGCGCCGCCACGCTCATCCGTCAGCGCAATAGCTGCCGTTCGTGTATGACGTGTCCCCGATTTATACGCAATCTCCGAGCTGCAGGCCGTCATGTGCTCGACCTCACCTGCCCCGGTGGGCGCCATGACCGCATGAGTATTCCACGGCTTGCCGTCACCATCCGCATTGTTGTGATAGAGCGTGACCCGGTCGTCGAAATTCATCGGCGCCCACAACCAATAGAATTGCCCTGCTCTCGCCGGCGCCACCGCCTGGCTGTCAGGCGCCCCCACTGGCCGCACACCCCACGAACGGTCGCGTGTCCCCAGATAACGGCTATCGATGTCGATGCGCCGGCCCTTGACCTCGATCCAGCCGTCATAGGAACCGTTTTGCGTCAGCCGCGTATAGTCCATGATCGTGCGCGGTCCACTGCGATAGGTAAAGCGCGGTTCTTCAATCGCCACCGCCCGCGCGCGAAAAACGAGATCCGCCGAAATCCCATGCTCATTGCTCTCAACCCGAACCCGCAACGACTGCAGCGGCTCGACGACTTCGACATGCAGCGGCCCCACCCGCGTCTCCATCCGCTCCATATGCATCACCCGCGACACCCGCAGATTATGCTGCAGGCCGTCGACGACAACGCAAAACGCCCCGTCCATCACATTCAAGGCCGGATAGACCCCAAGTGCTGCCGCAAAGAACACAGCACCATCGGGCGAATAGCCGTTGAAGAAATACCGGTCATAAAAATTCCGGTCCGTCCCCGCATAGGCAATCGGGTCCGCAGTCTGATGAACAGGATAGTCGTCGGCTTTGGTGAGCATGGGGATGGACTGCCGCTTGGGGGAAACTAAACGTATAGAATGCGATTCAGAATGCTGTGACAAGCACGCTGCGCAATAATCTCGGGAAAGTCTGGATCAGTGGTCCCCGGAAGAGAACAATCGTCCAAAACCCGACCAGAAGCCCGGTTCCTTTTGCTCAGCCATTCCCGACAGCCGCGCAACGCAGACCTTACGCTCGCCCTCGTCCATACCGGATTCAAGCACCAACTCCTGCATCGTCAGGCGCCGGCTGCCTTCCGGCAAGAAGGTAATCAGCCGCTCGTTGCCGCCGTCCAACACCCGGTAGGTCAAAGCCACGCGGCTGTCGCCGGGCTTGCCCGCTTCACGCTTCACGATTTTCATCCCATTGCGTAATCCCGCCCGGAATCCCGGACTGTCTTCGCGCAATCCCACAATCACGTTCTCATTCAGCGCCGTCTTGTCGGCGTCGAAGCCGCGATCAAATTCCGCAACGTCGAATGTTTTAACTTCTCCACACAGCGCAAATATTGCCTCCGCCAACAGCACCGCGCCGCCGTCCCGTACAAGGGCCGCCAGATCGCTTGTCACATCGACCCCGGCTTCTTGCATTTGTGCAGCAAACAGCGCCGTCGCCAGCGCCTTGCTATCGGGTGACGCCTTCAGCTGCGCCTTCATCGCCAGCACGACATCGTCAAGATCGCGCGCCCCGTCACTGGCTTCCCGCAACATATGATCCCAACGCATCGCCAACAGCTGCCCGCGCAGATAGGGTAACTGTTGCGTCGCGGGATCCGTCCAGAAATCCTTGATGATTTTTGCATTGGGCGCCGTGCGCACAGACGAGGTCGCATAAGCGCGCAGCGCTTCATTCAATTCATCCGTAAACTTTTTCAAACCCCAAAGTCCGTCACGCAGCAGCAGTCGTGAGGTGTAAAAATCCGTAAACCCCTCGGACAGCCAGTAGTCGGCTGCTTCATCGTGTTCCGGCATCGCCCCCAGGCGCCGCGGAATCCACGTGTGCAAATGCTCGTGTGCCAGCAGCCGGTTCAACACTGAATCTTCGGCATCGGCAGTCGCGAAAAAAGCGAACGCATCATCACGCCCCGTGCCACCCAGCGATGTCAACCCCGCAGCGCCCGTCAGCGGCAACGCCGTCACCAAAAATGGCTCCGGCGGATCACCCCAGAAGCGATGTTGGGAATCGATGATGGGCTGCAGCCGGTCCTCAAACGCCTCGTCACTGAACGGCCACTTGCCGCGCAAGGCAACTCTCACATTGGAGCGCTTCATGCACTTACAGACGCAGAGCGGGCCAAGGCCTACGGCCAGGTACAGGAGAAGGTAATGAGCGAGCATCTGTGGATGCCCGTGCTCAACATCAACATG
>JANOFD010000118.1:0-2120 GCA_031413455.1 Rhodobiaceae bacterium | reverse complement strand
ACAGATTCGATGCGGCCCCAGCGGGTGATGTCCTTGAATTTTGCCGGATCGAGTGTGTCGAGCGAAACGTTGATGCGCCTGACACCGGACGATTTGAGTTCGGCTGCAAATCTTGCCAGCTGGCTGCCGTTGGTGGTGACGGTGAGTTCGTCCAATGCGCCCGTTTCCAGATGTCGGCCGAGCCCCTTAAACAGGCCCATGACATTGCGGCGGACAAGCGGTTCGCCGCCTGTCAGGCGCAATTTGCGGACGCCTTTGCGGATAAACGCCGAGCACAGGCGGTCAAGTTCTTCCAGCGACAGCAAATCGGCCTTGGGAAGAAAGGTCATGTCTTCCGACATGCAATAGGTGCAGCGGAAATCGCAGCGGTCGGTGACTGACACGCGTAAATAGGTGATATGGCGGCCAAAGGGATCGAGCATAGGAACAACTTAGCAGCCATGTTCGTCTCGTCCAGTGGAAGTGAGTCGCATCCGGGCCAGAATCTTGGCTAACATCGCGGCTGACTCACGCCCCAACCTAAGAGCCATGCCATGACGCCCAAGGGCCGCACCATTCTGAGTATTGATCAAGGCACGACGTCGAGCCGTGCGATTCTATTTGATATTGGTGGTTTGCCGCTCAAAACTGCGCAAAAAGAACACCGGCAAATCTATCCCCAGGATGGGTGGGTCGAGCATGATGCGCAAGAGATTTGGGCGGCAACGCTTAGCGTGGGGCGCGAGGCGCTTGCCGGTGCCAACCCTGGTGAAGTGGCGGCCATCGGGATCACAAATCAACGCGAGACCACATTATTGTGGGACCGCAAGACCGGACAGCCGGTTCATAACGCCATTGTCTGGCAAGACCGGCGCACCGCCGGGGTTTGCGCAAGGCTTCGCAGTGAAGGCCTTGAGCCTTCGATTGCCTCGAAAACGGGGTTGCTGCTCGATCCCTATTTCTCAGGCACCAAACTGGCGTGGTTGCTCGACAATGTACCGGGCGCTCGGGCGCGAGCTGAGAAAGGCGAGCTTGCCTTTGGAACGATTGATAGTTGGTTGGTCTTTCGCTTGACGGGCGGGCGGGTGCACGCCACGGACGCTACCAATGCTTCACGCACTATGCTTTTCGACATTGGTGCGGGAAGCTGGGACAGCGCCTTGCTGAACCTGCTCAACATTCCCGCCAGCGTGTTGCCCGTTGTGAAAGACTCTGCGGCAGACTTCGGCACCACCGATGCGGATTTGTTTGGCGTGTCCATTCCCATATCTGGCATTGCCGGGGACCAGCAGGCGGCAAGTGTTGGCCAGGCCTGTCTGAGCCAAGGCCTCATGAAATCCACCTATGGCACAGGGTGCTTTGCGCTTGTGAATACCGGACTGAGCATGGCGCCATCGAGCAATCGGCTTTTGACCACGATTGCCTATGCGACCGGCGGTCAACGTCACTATGCGCTGGAGGGTTCTATCTTCATGGCTGGCGCCACCATTCTGTGGTTGCGCGATGGATTGAAGCTTTTTGCAAACTCAGCCGACAGCGCAACGCTGGCTAAGCAGGCTGACTCACGGTCGCGGCTTTACCTGGTTCCAGCCTTTGTTGGACTGGGGGCGCCGTATTGGGATGCTGACGCGAGGGGTGCGATTGTCGGACTGACGCGCGACAGCGGGCGCGCGGAAATTGCAAAGGCCGGGCTTGAATCCGTGTGTTTTCAAACACGCGATCTTTTGGAGGCGATGGCCGCGGACATGTCGGCTGCGGGCCTGGGAAGTCCGGCGGCGTTGCGGGTCGATGGTGGGATGGTCGTGAACGATTTGTTTTGCCAATGGCTCGCCGATTTAACAGGGCGGCCCATTGAACGGCCGAAGGTGATCGAAACGACGGCATTGGGCGCGGCCTATCTGGCGGGATTGGGCGCGGGCGTCTACGGGTCATTGGAAGAAGTTGCGGCCGCATGGCGCTGCGAGCGCCGGTTCGAGCCCAAAATTGGCGCCGATGAGCGCGATGCAAAATATTCGGGCTGGAAAGAAGCCGTTGGGCGAGTACTCAGCCAACGGTCTATTTGACACCGAGTGCTTCACAAGGCCACTCTAGCGGCGAAAATGATTGGAGATCCTCATGTCTACCGCCCTGCACGCCGTTCC
>JANOFD010000117.1:0-4213 GCA_031413455.1 Rhodobiaceae bacterium | reverse complement strand
TGCCCGGTCATTTGCTGCAGCAATTGTTTTGCTATCGCTTCCCCGCCGCGGCGGAGCTCATCAATGGCCTTCTGCTGGTTTTGACCGGCATCGTTGAGCTTTCCTGACCCCAATTGATCGGCCGCATCGTCCATAGCGTCCTGTGCGCGTTTAAGTGCTTTGGCCATATCTTCGCTCGGGCCCGCTTGCTTGATAACGGGTGAAAGGTCGTCGCTGAGTTTCTCTTGCGCGCTTTGCAGAGCCGCACTCCGCTTGCTCCGGGAGCCGTCTGCAGCGCTCTCCTCCTGAAATGTCTGGTCCATCAAGCTGCGCTGCTTGGCCATGATTGACCCGAGCTTCTCCAATGCCTGCGTTGCCGCTTGCTGCTCGGGAGACATTTTCCCGCTGCCTGCCGCCTGCGCGTTTTCAAGCAGATTGAGCATCTGGCTGAGCAATTGCTGCGCCGCCGCTTTCGAACCTTGCCGCGCCAGGTTTTGGATCTGATCCATCATCGCCTGCAAATCCTGTGGCCGGACGACTTGACCGTTTGCCCCCTGCGTCACCCGGTTCGATTCCTGGGCTTTTTTTGCCATAGCCTGCATCGTGCGTTCCAATGCCGACCTCAATTGCGCCATCAGCCGCTCAATCTCTTGCTCTGAGGCACCCTTGGACAGCGCATCCATGAGTTTGCGCTGAATGTCTCGCAGTTCCGCCTGCGCTTGTGGCGTGTCGCCTTCTTCGATCCGAACCGCCATATCCCACAATAATTGTTGCGCAGATTCGATGCGCGCCAAGTCGATCCGTGTCGCATCCAATCGGGCACGATGCACTTCAAACGTGGCCGTTCTGAGCGCGAGATACACGCGCGTGTCTGGCATAAACCGTTCGGGCGAGATCGCCAACGCATCCAGCGCTTTAGCGACATCTCCGGCGGATCGTGGATCGCGCGCCAAATTACGTCGCTGCTCAATTAGGGCGCGTGCCAGGGGCTCGTCGAAGCGCCGTTCCGGCAAGACTATTGTGACAGATTTAGACTTGGCGATTTGATTGATTTCATCCCGCGCCAAAAGTGTGACCTTGACCTTGAGCCCCGCCCACACGTGATCGGTCAAATCTTTGAAGATCATCGCCTCGCCGTCACGAGCCGGAGCTGGCGGCAGCGGTAGATCCAGAATGATTGGCTTTACATCACGACCCGCCGCCGCTGGTCTGTCCAGGACGATTTGCGCCTCCGCCGAAGTGACGCCATAGTCGTCCTTCAGCCCATAGCTAAAGCGAAGCGATTGCGCTTGCGTCACGGCAAGGGGTGACTTGAACTCGATTTGTGGCGGAGAGTCCGAGGCCACCGCAAAGCGCCAAATGGCGGCCTGCGTTGCGTTGAGCGACAGGCGAACCGAAACATCGGATTCCAGCGCAAGCTTTGCGTCGCGCGCATCACCGCCTGCTGGCAAGAACTCCGGCCGCAACTGACGCGGTGCTGAACCGCCCAGCGAAGAGGCACGCAGAACCGCAGATGAATCTCCATGGGTGCGCACCGTCAATGTCGCGCCAAGCGGAACCGTAATAACACTGTCATCGCCACTTCGTGTTTGCGCCGTCAAATGACGCGGTGCCTCGCCAGTGTAGGCAGGCGGCGTCACCCAGGCTTCGAATGTTGCAGGCGCATGCCCTTGAGCGATCCCCGGCGACAATGCCGTCATCAGCCGCTCGGGAATCTCAGACCAGTTCGCGACCGACAAAGCGACGATTACAAGCCCCATGAGTACCCGCAGCGCGTGCGGGTCGCGTGCAGTTAGCGACAGTTTTGGCCATGCGACTTTCAGGCGATTAAGGTGATTGAAGATCCAACGCTGGTGCGCTCGCCACAAGTGCCTGGTGTCGTCGTCAGCCATTGCCGCTGGATGATCTTCGAGCGCGCTCAGCGGCCGATGATCAAGCCCGCTCGATTGCTCAAGATGGCGCACGGCCTGCGCATGAGTGGGAACCGACGATTGTCTGAGCGACCACATCACCGCGCCAATGATGCCGGCAAAAATCCCCATCAAGCTGATAAGATGAAGCCATTCCGGCAAATAGACGAACAAATTCGCCAGCGCCAAAATCAAAAACAAACCAACGATTCCGCCCGCAGGCCAAAGGATCGGGTAAAGCCGTTCCGCAGAAAGCGAAACCCAGCTCAGCAAAACGCGATGGCGCACTGTCCGTGGCAACGCCGGACGTTCGTCGCTTCCAGTTTGCTCGTGCTCAACCGTCACGTCTGATCTCACTTTCGCGAAGGCTACTGCAACCACTCCGGCATGATCTCGCGCGCCATCATGTCTTCAACACTTAGCCGTGGTCGTGTGACCGCAAAATGGCGCCCTCGTACCAGGACTTCCGGTACCAGGGCTCTCGCATTGTAACTCGAAGCCTGCACCGCGCCATAGGCACCAGCTGAAAGTATGGCAACCAAATCGCCTGGAGCGATAGGAGGCAATTCACGATCTCGTGCGAACGAATCCGCGCTTTCGCAGACGGGACCAACCACGTCATAAACCCTGCGTTGCGAATCTTTGGCCTCGCTGACCGGAACAATATCGTGCCGGGCGTCGTACATCGCAGGTCGGATCAGATCATTCATGCCCGCATCAAGGATGATGAATTTGCGCTCATCTCCAGATTTGACGTACGTCACGCGTGAAATGAGCACTCCCGCATTCGCGGTGATCAGGCGCCCGGGTTCTACAATAAGCTGAGCCTGAAGGTCACCAACTGCGTCCCTAACGACGTCGCCATAGGCATCGGGCAGGGGCGGGGCATCTTCCAGCGCATAAGGCACGCCCAGTCCACCGCCTAGGTCGATACGCGAAATTTTATGACCAGCTGCCCTCAAAGCGCCGACAAGCTCTGCAACTTTTGCAAAAGCCTCACGAAACGGGTCAAGTTCGGTGATCTGACTACCGATGTGCACGGCAACGCCCACGACATCGATTCCCGAAAGTAAAGCGGCGCGGGCATAAGCATCTTTCGCCCGATCCCATCCGATACCAAATTTATTCTCAGCTTTGCCGGTCGAGATTTTCGCGTGCGTGCGCGCATCGACATCTGGATTCACGCGTATCGAAACCGCAGCCCGCTGCGACTTCGACAGCGCGACCTCGTTCAGGACTTCAAGCTCTTCCTCACTCTCGACATTAAACTGAAAAATACCGGCAACAAGCGCCTGCGCCATTTCTTCGCGCGTTTTGCCGACGCCGGAAAAGACAATCTTTGACGCAGGGATCCCCGACGCAAGCGCACGCTGCAGTTCGCCCACCGAAACAATATCCGCTCCAGCGCCAAGCTTTGCCAATGTCTTGATAACCGCCAGATTGCCGTTGGCCTTCACCGCATACGCGATCAAAGTACCCTTCGGCAACGCCGCCTCAAACACTCGAAAGTGCCGCTCAAGCGTCGCCGACGAATAACAATAAAGTGGCGTGCCCACCGCAGAAGCAATCTCGCCGATAGCGACATCTTCAGCGTGCAATTCGCCATTTCGGTAACTGAAATGGTTCACGCCCAATGCTCGTCAAGAGTTTCGGCGTGGCCAAATATATTTGTATTCAACGCGGCAACGCCACAGAAGGTTTCGGTGGTTCAAGGGGACCCTTTTTCCCGCAGGCCGAAACACCAAGTCCGGCGACGAGCGCCGCGACAACCAACAAACGCATGATCATTTAAGCCGCTCCTGCCAATACCCGATCTGTTCGCGGACGCGTGTGGGTGCTGTGCCACCAAAACTCATTCGGCTGGCAACCGACGCGTCCAAACCCAACACCGACTGTATATCGGCGGTGATGCCCGGCTCAACTGTTTGCATCTCGCTGAGCGGTAAGTCCAAAAGCCCGCAATTGCGCGCCTCCGCAAGGGCGACGATGCGTCCCGTGATGTGGTGCGCCTCACGGAATGGCTTTTTCAGCACCCGCACGATCCAATCGGCGAGGTCTGTTGCCGTCGAAAACGCGTCGCCGGCGGCAAGACGCATAGCAGGTTCATTGATCTTCATATCGTCAACCATGCCAGTCATGGCAGCCAACGCCAGATCACAGGAATCCGCCGCATCAAAAACCGCTTCCTTGTCCTCCTGCATGTCCTTGGCATAGGTTAACGGCAGGGCCTTCATCACACCCAACAGCGTCACCAGCGAACCCGTCACCCGGGCACACTTTGCCCGCACCAGTTCTGCGGCATCAGGGTTGCGCTTTTGCGGCAT
>JANOFD010000116.1:0-1099 GCA_031413455.1 Rhodobiaceae bacterium | reverse complement strand
CACTTTTTTCACCGTCGATGCACACTGGCGCATCAACACCTTGCCAATTTCGGTTGAGCCCGTGAACGAAAACTTCCGCACCAGCGCATTGCCCGTCATCTCCTGACCGACCCGCGACGAATGCTTCGTCGTGACGATATTGAAAATCCCCTTCGGCAACCCAGCCCGTTCGGCGAGCACAGCCAGAGCCAGCGCCGACAACGGCGTTTCCGCAGGCGGCTTGATGATGATCGGACAACCCGCCGCCAGCGCCGGCCCGCACTTGCGCGTGATCATCGCATTGGGAAAATTCCATGGCGTAATCGCCGCCACAACGCCAATCGGTTGCTTCAACACCAGAATGCGCCGCCCGGCCTGCGTCTGCGGAATGATATCGCCATAAATGCGCTTGCCTTCTTCCGCAAACCACTCGATGAACGAAGCGCCATAAGCGACCTCTCCGCGCGATTCGGCCAAAGGCTTGCCTTGCTCGCTCGTCATAATCACGGCAAGGTCTTCGACGTTGGCCATCATCAAGTCGAACCACTTGCGCAAAACCCCCGCACGCTCTTTCGCGGTTTTCGAAGCCCAAGCAGGCCATGCCGCATTGGCTTGCTCAATCGCGCGTCGCGTTTCGCCCTCCAAAAAATCCGGCACCCGCGCCAGCACGGCCCCCGACGCCGGATTGGTCACCTCAAACGTCACACCCGAATCTGCCCCCACCCACTCCCCATTCACAAAGCATTGCTCGCGCAGAAGTTGTGGGTCTTTCAGGCGCATGGGGTAAGTCTCCAAAGTTGATCGCGCCCCCTTTTAGCTCCGCTTAGCCAGCGGCGAAAGGTGGGCCCGCGTGACAAACGGGGGCAACCTATGCATGGTGCACCGCCATTTTGCGTAAATGTGCGATCCAACCAGGATGACTTCATGAAATTTGTTCGCCGGGCGTTCGTATGCGCGTGTGTCATTGGACTTTCTGCCTGCGCCACCATCGATGACATGATGCCATTTGGCGCGTCGAAGACGGGCGTCACGCCGCAAACCGATGGGTCTTGATGAGCAGGCTATCGCTGATCGGTTCGGGAAAATAGTCGAGTTCGCGGATATCGGCGAGTTCCTGAAC
>JANOFD010000115.1:0-2788 GCA_031413455.1 Rhodobiaceae bacterium | reverse complement strand
GTCCCAATGCTGGTTCACGCGATAGGTGAAACCGGCGAGGGCTTGAGCGGCAAACACTTTGTCGTTGCTGTCGGTGCCGTCGCCTGCCGTGAGGCGGGGATTGTCAATGCCGACGCCGGCGCCAACGGCGAGGCCCCATTTATCGGAACCCATCTTGATATCGTAGACGGCGTTGACCATGCCGGTCCACTCTTTCAATTTTCCTTCCGGAGGGATGCCCTTACCGCCAAAATAAGTGTCGTTGTTTTCGCGGAAGCCGACTTCGCCTTCCATGCGCCAGTTGCTGTCTTTAAAAGCATAACCGATGGTGCCGAGCACGCCGTAGCCATGATCGAATTCGATCCTCGTTCCCACAAGGCCCGCGAACTGAGTTTCGTTGACCATTACCGCGCCGCCTTCAAGACCGAAGTACCAGCCGTCGCGTTCGAAGCCTGCGTTTGCAACGCCTGCGCTCAGCGCTGTTGCAGCTGCTGCTCCAAGCAAAATTTTCTTCAACCCCATCGCACCCTCACTTAATAGAACTTGCCATCGCCCGAAGGCGCCCCAACACAGCTTCCGCCCCGGACTGCACAACAGTCACTCAAGGCTTCGTTGCAACCCTAGCGTAGAGTTTGAAGGTGCGTATAGTTAATCAGTGCGCGACGCACCGGTTTTGAAATGGCTGTTGCCGAGCCGCCACAGCCTAATAGCCAGCCCTTTCGAGGACTTCCCTGGCGGGATCGAGCAGGGCGCCATATTTGAGCCAGCGGCCACTGGACGTTGTGTACATCGTCTGGCGGACCTGGGCGGCGCTGGGGGTGGCAACGCCTGCGGTGTTGCGGTGGAATTCCAGACAATTCGCGTCCCAGGGGAGTTCGCAGAATTCCAGCAGCTTTCGCGTTTGCGTTTCCTGGTTGGCGACCAAGTCTTCATAGCTGAGGTGGAGGAAGCGGTCTTTGGGCAGGGTGGACTGCCAATGATCTGTCACCGCTTTGAAGTGAATGTATTGGTGGGCGGTCGCAGCCAGGTCGTAGACGTAGTCGTAGTAGCGGTCGTCGATCGGGAAGATCTGTTTGTAGTTGCTGAGGCAGGTATCCAGCGCATTCCTTTGCAGGCAGATGATTTTGGCCTGCGGCAGGGCTTTCAGGATCAGGCCTGCGAGCAGGTAGTTGCTGGGTGCCTTGTCGATGAAGCGGGGCGCCGCGCCGGTGAGCGGGCGGGTGCTGTCGATGTAGTATTTGCCGAGTTTGGCGAAGTCGATTTTGTGAGCGCTGGACAGGGTTTCGACGTCGAGGGTGGCTTTCGTCGTGGTGCCGGACAGACGTTTGAACAATTGCGCGAAGTTGCCGATTTCACCCGCAGACATGACTTGCGCGTGGCTGGAGAGAATGCGGTCGACAAGCGTCGTTCCCGTGCGTGGCATGCCGGTGACGAAGATGGGTTCGTGCGAGGGGTGGCCGGCGGTTGGCGAAAGGTTCGACAGCGAGTTCTTGGCGGCGGCGAGCAAATGTTCGCGAGTGTCTTGCGAGTAGGGACACAGTTGCCGGCGGCGGACTTTGCCGCGCGTCAACCACTCGAAGGATTTTTTGAGATCATCGAGGTCTTCGTAGGTTTTGGCGAGGGCGTGACCGGCGTGGAGCGTGCGCCAGCCATCGGCGTCGTGCCCGTTGAAGAGGACGCGCAGCTGGGGGATGTGGTTGCTGGTTTCGGTTTGCTTTTCGATCTGCACCAGGGCGTGGCGGGCTTTGAAGTAGGCCGGATCGGATTTGAGTGCGCGGCGGTAGGCTTCGGCGGCCTCGGCGGGCTGGCCGAGAAAGTCCTGAGTATTGCCAAGCTCGAAGAGGAAGAGGTGATTGGCTGGTTGTAAGGCGCAGGCGCGTTGAAAGTGGAGGAGGGCCGACGGGTAGTCGCCGGTGAGGCGATAAGCGACGCCAGCGCCGAAGAGGGCGCGGATGTCGGCGGGGTTCTCCGCGACTGCGCGCGCGGCGAGGGCGCGGGTGACTGCGAGGCGCTGGATGAGGTCGGTGGGCACCGTCATTCTAGGCTAATCGAGGGACGTCGTAAGATTCCGGTTTCTTGCCGCTGCGATTGCGCTCGATCATGTAGACGTAAGCCTGCTCCATGTGGGTGCACAATCGTTTTGTGTCGAACAGAGCAAGCTGTGCGCGGTTGGTGCGCAAGCGTTGTGTCAGTGCGGACAGTGCGGCGGGGTCATTGGCCAGACGGACCGCCGTGTTGTGAAACTCCAATTCACTGCTGGTAATCAACTCAGGCAATTGCGCAGCATTGAGCAGACCTGCACTGGTGCGCGAGGCAAAACTTTTTCCGGATTGAGTGAGAACAGGAAGACCAACCTGGAGGGCTTCACTCACGGCCGCATCGGAATTTTTTGGCCAGGAATCCAAATACAGATCTGCGAGCTTCAGGCGTTCGACCTGCTCCTGATATTGGGCGGTACTGACGAAAACCAGCCGTTCGGCATTCACACCCAGCGCCACGGCCTCTTTGCGAAGGTTTGCCCGGACCGAAAAACGTTCCTCACGCAGCCATAGCTGGCTGTTGGGCACGTCTTTCAGAATTCCCATTCTGGCTGCAAAGTTTTTCGGACTGATGTCTTCGGTCGGCTCGAAGGCGCAAAAGACAAAGGCAGTTTCGCTCAACCCGTAGTCCGACCGTGATTTCAGGGCAATGTTTAGTTCGCGCACCGGATTGATTGAGCGGTGGGTTTGCGGCACCCGGACAATGGCTTCGTCATAGAACGCGTCGTCTTCTGTCCTGACGACTGTGCCGTCTGCAATGATGTAATCGA
>JANOFD010000114.1:0-2438 GCA_031413455.1 Rhodobiaceae bacterium | reverse complement strand
CTTCACATGCGGGTCCAAGCGTGATTGATAAAAGTGCGCTGACAGCATTTCCTTGTCCCGGTGTCGAACTTTCCAAGTATGTGGTGTCAGACGACATCGAGGCGTTCTGTGGTTATTTGAACGTCACCGAACGCGCCGACGGCACGGGCCGAGCCATCAAGTTAGCAATTGTGGTGCTTACACCCGTGGACGAAGCCCTCGCGGCAAAGCCGCCGACGGTGTTGATTCATGGCGGGCCTGGATACGGCATCGTCGATGCGTGGTGGTACATGGCCACGCAAGGCTTTGCTCAGGGAGCGCCTGTTGTCTTGTTCGATCATCGAGGTGTTGGCTCCTCGACGCCCAAACTGTGCGAAGACCAGTTTGGGGATTCTCCAGAGTTGGACCAACTTTCGCCAATCGCCTCTCGACAACAAGCGCTTGATGAACTGGCCATATGCCTGGACGAGCTGCAGGAGCAAGGCACCGACTTGGCGTCATATGGCACCCATGCAACTGTGCGTGACATGGAGTCTATCAGGACTACGCTCAAGATAGACAGCTGGAATGTCTACGGGATTTCTTATGGCACGACGGTGGCTCTGGCTTATCTCAAGGCTCACCCTCAACGCGTACGCGCGACGATTGTTGACTCACTGTACCCGCCGGAAATGCCGGGCTTCACATCCGCTACGCCAGATTTCATGCGGGCACTGAACAAACTGAATGACATGTGCGCGTCCCAGCCGCGATGCGCAAAGCGGTTTGGTAACCTGGTCAAGTTGTTTGAGCGTGCGTTGACTTCTCTGGAAGTCAAACCGTTGGCAATACATGTGCAAGAAGATTTTGGAAACGCAGTGACCATCAGGCACATCTCGCCTGCATCATTCATGGCTATGGTTCAAACCAGTCTTTTGGACAGCGAAGTCTGGCATTTGGTTCCCTTGTTGATCGATGACGTGGTGTCCAGGCGGGACGGTGGGTTGCTGTCTCAGATGTTCCAACTTTACGCCCTGACAACCACCGGCACCGACGTTGGCGTGTATCTGGCGACCGAATGCAGGGAACGGTCGCCATTTGATGACCGGCGCGCGTTGACTGCGCAGAGTTCAAAGTGGCCGCTTGCAAGCCGGGCGATGGACACCGAGACTTTGTTTGCTCTTTGTGAAAGCTGGCCCTCCAAGCTGGCACAGAATTGGGAGACACCTCGAGACGTTTCAACTCCCGTCCTGGTGGTGGGCGGCATGCTGGATCCGGTGACACCACCTCTCCAGGCTTCTGAGACCGCAAGACGCTTGGGGTCGCGGGCGCAGCTTTTGCTGGTGCCCAACACTTCCCATAATCCGACCAGCGGAAACGCCTGTATGGAGCAGATCGTCGTCGCCTTTCTGACGGCGCCGGACCGGCCATTGAATACACTTTGTGCGCAGTTCCGGCCAGCGCCGGTCCTTGCCACACGGTTGATCGAATTGCGCCTGCTCTCGGCGATCAAGGAGCTGATTTCCGGAGGAGACGCGCCGTTGCTGAGGTTGATCGCGATCGGTATCACCTTGGGATGGTTGTCTGCGTTACTGTGGCCCCTCGGTAGAGTTTGGGCACTCTTGCGCTCACAAAGCGCGGTGACGCACGACCCGTTCCCGCTGCGTTCATCGTTTTTGTTTTCGTTAGCTGCGTTGGTCTTCGCTGGATGGGGCGCTTCGTCCGGCGCGTTCACGAGCGAATCCACCGCCGCCTCTGCCATAGCATTCGGCGTACCGGCAAACTCCTGGCCCAGCTTTTCGCTAATCCTTGTCGTCGTGCTTTTGGCCATCACAGGCACGTGGGCCGTTGCCGGTGAAGTGGGACGGAGGCCCATCGGAGCACTTTGGCTGTTTCACCGGGTGTGGGTGATCCTGTCGATGTTCACAACCTTTTTCTTTCTTTGGCAGGCAGACCTGTTTCCGAACTCACTTGAACATGTTGCTGATGATGCGCGAGCGCTTTTTGAAAATGCCCGATCACTCATGGAGAGTTTCGCAAGGTCAATGAGTTGGCGAATTGGTGGTATGGGCTCTGTCCTGGGCTCGTAGATCACAGGGTGACAGCGCGCTATAATGCAGTGCCGGTTGGATTTAGAGAACTTTCCGGCTGAATTGAATTAAGAAACCGAACCCGGCCTTCGTTATCTTTGTGGTCTTCGTGGGCCGCGCGAGTGCTGCAGGTGCGACTACAGCCTGCGTGGTGTCCCCTCATCCCGCCTTCGCCAGGGCTTCGGCGGGCAGGCAGTTCCGCCGAAGTGGCGGGCCAGCTTCTCCCAAAGGGAGAAGCGCTATAAATTACTGGGGGATGGGTGGCTTATTGTTGTGACCCTGCCCTACTCCGTCAGTTTCCGCGCGATTGCGAGGCCCAGGCGTTCGGGGAGGGGTGGGTCTACGTTGGCTACGACGATGACGGCCCAGCCTCCGTTGGATTCGAGGATG
>JANOFD010000113.1:0-2686 GCA_031413455.1 Rhodobiaceae bacterium | reverse complement strand
CCCATCAACCGGTCCATGCGCGACATGGTCAAAGCGTGGTGCGTAATCACCAGGAACCGCGTTTCTGTCATACGCGTGATTTCATCCAGCAAATTGCAGAATCGCTCGACGTTGGCGTCGTCAAGTGGCGCATCGACTTCGTCCAGCACGCACACAGGGGCAGGATTGCACAAGAACACGGCAAAGATCATTGCCATGGCGGTCAGCGCTTGTTCACCGCCCGACAACAGCGACATCGTCTGCAGTTTTTTTCCTGGTGGGCGCGCCAGGATTTCGAGCCCTGCTTCCAACGGGTCGTCGGACTCGGTCAGAGTGAGCCGCGCTTCGCCACCCGTGAACAACGAGATAAACAATTTCTGGAAATTTGCGTTCACGCGGTCGAACGCCTCGAGCAAGCGTTCGCGGCCCTCACGGTTCAGTGAGCCGATGCCTTGACGCAAGCGGGAGATCGCTGCCTCAAGGTCGTTCTTTTCGCTTTGTAGCGTCGTCAATCGTGTTTCGCATTCATCAGCTTCTTCTTCCGCACGCAGATTGACGCCTCCCAATTGCTCCCGCTCGCGCTTCAGTTTTTCAGAGCGCTGCTCGGCCGCATCAAGCGTAGGCAATTCATCGCCGGGGGTGTGCTCCGCACGCAACGCGAGCTCTTCCGGTGCGCAATCCAGCGTATCCCGCGCACGAGTGATCGCCTCTTGCACCCGCTCGCTCTGGGCTGAAAGGACCGCGTCACAACGCGCCCGCTCTTCGCGGGCATGCGAAAGCGCCTGATCGGCAGCGCGAGACTCCGATTGTGCTGCTTTGAGTGTACCTTCAGACAGAGCCAATGCGTCGTTGGCAGCACGGCGTGCGCCTTCCGCTTCTTCCAAGAGTTCAAACAGGCGGGTGCGCTTCTCAGCGATCTCAGCCGGAAGGTGTTCAAGCGCTTGCAATTCCGTGCGCGCTTCACCCTCGCGACGTTTCAAAGCTTCGATTTGGCCATCCGCCGTTGAAATACGTGCGTTCCAGGCATCGAGATCCACGACGATGGTCTGCAACCTCAGTTGGCGCGCGTGCGCCTCACGTTCAGCGCCGTCATGAACGGCCTTGGCGTGAGCATGACCCGCGCGTGCTTCTGTCAGTGCTTCGCGCGTCGCGGCCAGAGCGGACTCGAACTCGGCGAGCGGAGGTAGCAGATCAAACTCAGACCTCAGTTGTGATTGAAGCGCAGTCGATTCCGCTTCATCTGCACTCAGCGCGATGTGGCGCTCGTGAAGAGATTGTGTTCTGGCGGCTGTTTGCGCGTGACGTTTTTCCGCTTCCGCCAAAGCCGTCCGTGCGGCGCCGGCTTCCGCGTCCGCGTCACGTCGAGCCGTACGCAAGGTTCGCTCTGCAAGTTCCGCAGCTTCACGCGCCTCCTTTGCGTCGAGCCAAACGCTCTGCAGTTCGCTCAAGTGGGCTTCAGCTGACGCGACGGTCCCTTCAAGATCGGCGAGCCGGTTTCGCTGACGCAGCCGGACGGCGGCGGCCGTTGGCGCCTCGGCCGTGGCTGTAAATCCATCCCAGCGCCACAGGTCGCCTTCACGGCTTACCAAACATTGGCCTGGCAAGAGTAATGCCTGGGCCAATTTGCCTTTGTCACGATCGACGACGCCGATTTGTGATATGCGCCGTGCAAGCGCATCGGGCGTATTTACAAGCCCTGCCAACGATTGCACGTCAGGCGGGAACTCGGGCAGTCCAGCTGTGCCTTGCAAAGCACGCCAATAAATCGGTGCATTTTCATCCAGCGGAACGTTGAGGTCATCGCCCAAGGCAGCCCCCAAGGCGGCTTCAAATCCTGGCGTCACCTGCAACAAATCGATGACCGGCGTAAATCCCTGGGCAATACCGGCGGACAACGTTTCTGTGAGCGCCCGCGCTTCAGCTTTCAATCGCACAAGTTCGCGCTCGGTCGTATCAGCGGTTTTCTTCCTCGCCGTTTCACCGTCGCGTGCCGCACGTAGAGCGTCTTCCGCATGCCCATGCGTCGCCTTAGCGGAGTCCGCAGCCGTTGCCGACGCAGCAATCCGCAGCTTCGCCTCTTCCACAAGCGGCGCGGTGTCGGCCTCGCGCGCCAGGCGTTCTATTTCGGCCGAGATGCCATCAAGTTCTGTTCGCACACGTGCCGACGCGCGTTGACTGCTTTCGATGCGCCGTTCAAGATCATTGCGCTTTGCCTTTGCTTCGCCCAGCTCAGCCGACGATTTATCGCTCGTGTTTTCTGCGCTCGTCATCACGACAGCGGTCTCATTTAGCGCCGCTAATGCGACTTCGGCCGCCTGTATTTCCCCTTGTGACGCAGCGTCCAGTTCGGTGCGCTCTTGCTCAAGCGTCAACATCGTACTTCGTGCATCATCGACCCGTGCCGTTTCGCGGGTCTGGTCTTCAGAAATTTGTGCAAGACGCGCGCTCAACCGCTCGGCCGCAGCCTTCGCCCGCGCCTCCTCGCCGTCCAGCGCCATGCGCTCAGCTGTCAGCCGCTGCAGGGCCGCGCTCCGCTCGGCGGCCACTTGACGCAACGCAGGAAGCTTTTCGTCTGCTTCAAGGACCCCATTTGATGCTTGTGCTGAGCGAAGCGTCAGGTCCTCAACTTCACTTCGAATGCGATTGAGTTCCAATTCTGCCGCCTCGGCGGCGGTGGATGCGAACTGCCAGCGCACATACAAAGCCA
>JANOFD010000112.1:0-8549 GCA_031413455.1 Rhodobiaceae bacterium | reverse complement strand
AGCGGCGGGCAACGGCGGGTGAGCGCGGTCCCACGTGGTTCTGGGCCCGTCAGCAAACTGCCGGCCGCGGGCGTCGTGGCCGTGACTGGATTTCGCCTGAAGGCAATCTTATGGCGACGCTATTGCTGGACCCGGATGTCAAGGCGTCTGAGGCGGCGAAATTGTCATTTGTGGCGGCATTGGCTGTGCATGATGTGGTCTTGTGCTGGGCCCCTTTTGCCCACGTCCGCGTTAAGTGGCCGAATGATGTACTGGTTGAGGGCAGGAAGATTGCGGGCATTCTGCTTGAGGCCTCAAGCGAGGAAAGGTCAGGTAAACTGCCATGGCTGGCGGCCGGAATTGGGATCAATCTTGCGCACGCGCCACAAGAGGCGCTCTATCCGGCAACGTATGTGAACGCGCATGGTACAGCGCCTGATGTGCCGGAAGCTCTGAGCGATCTTGCGCAGGCTTGGGAAACGCGGTTTCGTATGTGGAGCGTGAGTGGATTTGAAGCTATCCGACAGGCTTGGCTGGGTGTGGCGGCGGGCTTGTGCCAACCGGCTGAAGTCCGGCTGGCGCGCGAGACAATTTATGGAACGATTGAAACGCTTATGCCTGATGGTGCGCTCAGTTTGATTTTGCCTTCCGGTGCGCGGCGCGCGATTACGGCTGGTGAAGTGTTTTTTCCTTTAGCCGACGGAGTGCCTGATGCTTCTGGCGATTGATGCAGGCAATACCAATATTGTTTTTGCCGTACATGATGGCAAGACGGTGCGGGCGCAGTTTCGTGCTGTCACCAAGGACAACCGCACCGCTGACGAATATTTCGTATGGCTGATGCAACTGATGCAGCTTGAGGGGGTTGAGCCCAAGGACATCACGGCAGCGATCATCTCAAGCGTCGTTCCGCCGGCGTTGTTTAATCTTCGGCGCTTGTGTGCAAAGTATTTTAAGCAGACCGCCATTGTCGTTGGCGACCCCGAGGTCGACCTGGGACTCGATATCAACACCGACCGGCCGCGCGCAGTTGGCGCGGACCGGATCGTCAATGCCATTGCGGCCTACAAAGACTATGGCGGCGATCTGATTGTTATCGATTTCGGAACGGCGACCACGTTCGATATTGTTGGGCAGGCCGGAAGTTACGAGGGTGGCGTGATTGCGCCGGGAGTCAATCTTTCGATCGAGGCCTTGCATCTGGCGGCCGCGCAATTGCCGCGCATTGCGGTTGAGCGCCCGCAGTCTGTGATTGGGAAAGACACAATACCTGCCATGCAGTCGGGAGTGTTTTGGGGTTATATTGCCATGATCGAAGGGTTGGTCACGCGCATCAAGTCTGAGTATGGCCGTCCTATGAAAGTTATTGGTACGGGAGGCTTGGCGCATTTGTTCCGGCATTCGACGCAGGCGATTGAAGTGGTTGATCACGACCTGACAATTCGGGGACTGAATTATATCTATCAACGCAACGCCGCGCTGGCGCGTAAGCCCGTCGAATGACAAAGGGCGCGTCCAAAGTTAAACCGGGTGATGAGTTGGTCTTTGTACCGCTGGGCGGCGCGGGTGAGATCGGGATGAACCTCAATCTCTACGGCTACGGACCTGAGGCCAAGCGGCAGTGGATCATGATTGATCTGGGGGTGATGTTTAGTGGTGATGATACCCCGGGCGTCGATGTCATCATGCCTGATCCTGGTTTCATCGAAGAGCACCGGCGGAATTTGCTTGGCATCGTGCTGACGCACGCGCATGAGGATCACATCGGCGCGGTCGGACATCTGTGGGAACGCTTCAAGGTTCCGGTTTACGCGACGCCGTTTACGGCGGTACTGGTGCGCGGCAAGCTGGATGAAGCGGGGATTTTGGACGAAGTTCCACTTCATGTTGTGCCCTTGGGTGGGGCGTTGAAACTGGGACCGTTCGAGCTTGAGTTCATCGACATTACGCACTCCATCCCCGAGCCGAATTGCATTGTAATCCGCACGCCGCTGGGCACCGTGCTTCATACGGGGGACTGGAAGATCGATCCCAACCCCGTTGTCGGACGCAAGACTGATATCGCGGCGCTGCGCAGGGCGGGTGACGAAGGCGTGCTGGCCGCGATTTGCGATTCCACCAATGTCTTTGTGCCTGGCCGTTCGGGGTCTGAAGCTGATGTCGCCAAAAATCTCGAGACATTGATCGCTTCGTGCAAGGGTCGGGTTGCGGTCAGCGCCTTTGCGTCGAATGTCGCGCGGATGCAGTCGGTCATCAAAGCAGGTCACGCGGCAAAGCGGCATGTCGCCTTGGTCGGCCGTTCGATGCACAAGATTTCGAATGCCGCGATTGAAACTGGATATCTGAAAGACATCCCGCCGCTCATTGATGAAGAGTCGGCGGCCGATTTGCCGCCGCATAAGGTTTTGTATCTGTGCACGGGCAGTCAAGGCGAGGCGCGCGCGGCGTTGTCACGTATTGCGGTGGGCGATCATCCCCACGTTTCAATGGGGCCTGGTGACACCGTGATATTCTCGTCGCGCGTGATCCCTGGGAATGAACGGCTCATCCATCAGCTGCAGAATGATTTCGCGATGCGCGGCGTTGAAGTGATTTCGGCCGAGGATCACGAAGTGCATGTGTCGGGGCACCCGGCGCGTGACGAGCTGGCGGATATGTATTCCTGGTTGCGCCCGCAAATTGCGGTGCCGGTCCATGGCGAAGAGCGCCATTTGATGGAACACGTGCGGCTGGCCAAAAGCCTGCAGATACCTCAAGCCATTCATGCGCCGAACGGTTCTGTCGTGCGGTTGGCGCCCGGACCCGCCACGATCATCGACGAAGCGCCGCATGGGCGGTTGCATCTTGACGGCAGTATTCTGACTCTCGGTAACGACAGCGCGATGAAAGAGCGCCGCAATCTTGCCTATGCGGGATTTGTTGCGGTGACTATTGTGATCGATAGCAAAGGCCGTCCTGCGGCTGAACCGATGGTCATCTGCGGGGGGCTGCCGGAGAGCGCGGTGGAGCGTGCGAGCGAAGCTGCCATCGAAGCGCTGACGCGGCTTGGACGGCGGACCGACGATGACGCGCGAACCGCCGAAGAGGTGCGCCGTGCCGTACGCCGCGGCGTACAAGATGTCTGGGGCAAGAAGACGATGGTCAAAGTTGATGTTGTGCGGGTGGGATAATTTCAGGAGAAGTGTATGACCAAGAATCCATCGATTGCCATTATCGGTGCAGGTTTGGGCGGCCTATGCGCCGGGATCAAGCTGAAGGAGGCCGGCTTCGATGATGTCGTCATCCTGGAGAAGGCTGGCAAAGTTGGCGGGACCTGGAGAGACAATACCTATCCGGGTTGCTGTTGCGACGTGCCGGTGTCCCTTTATCAGTTTTCTTTCGCGCCCAGTTTGGGGTGGAGCCACATTTATCCGCGGGCCGCAGAGGTTCAGCAATACACCGAGACGCTTGCCGACAATTTCGGCTTACGTTCGCTGTTGCGGCTCAACGAAGAGACAAAGTCGGCCGTCTGGGATGACACGCGATCCATTTGGAAGCTGACGACTTCAACCGGCAAAACTTATGAAGCAAACGCGATCGTTGCCGCGTTGGGCCAGTTGAACCGTCCGCAGTTTCCATCGATTGAAGGCCGTGAGAGTTTCGCCGGCGCGTCATTTCATTCGGCGCGCTGGGACCATTCGGTCAAGCTTGCGGGCAAGCGTGTTGCCATTGTCGGGTCTGCGGCCAGTGCGGTGCAGATCATTCCTGAGATTGCGAAGGATGCGGCGCAGCTCACTGTTTTTCAGCGTACGCCAAACTGGGTGGTGCCGCGTCTTGACCGGGCGATCACGGAAGAGGAAAAGGCGCTGGCGATGACTGTGCCGCATGTCGCCATGATGGCGCGGGACATGGTTTATCAAAACTCTGACCATTTTTTCTGGCAGGCGTTTAGTTGGACAAAAGAGGGAAGAGATGCCTATACGCGCGTGGCGCTCAACCATTTGGCCGAGCAGGTTCCTGACGCCGGGTTGCGCAAAAAACTCACCCCCGATTACCCGATTGGCTGCAAGCGCATCCTGTTTTCCGACGATTACTATCCGGCCCTCATGCGCCCGAACGTGTCGCTGGTGACCCAGGGTATCGAGCGCATTACGCCCAAGGGAATTGAAACTAAGGAGGGCAAAGCTCACGACTTCGACGTCATCGTGTATGCCACCGGTTTTGAGACCACGGGCTGGCATTGGTCGGTTGATGTTGTGGGCAAAGGCGGGCGGCGCCTCAATGATGAGTGGGCGGAAAGTCCGCAGGCCTATCTGGGCATTTCAGTTGCGAAATTTCCCAACATGTTTGTGCTTTACGGACCGAACACGAATTTGGGCCACAATTCGATTACCTTCATGCTGGAGCGCCAGGTTGAGTACACCGTCAAGGCGCTCTTGGAGATGAAGGCGCGGAACCTGACGGCTATGGAAGTGAGCCAACAGGCGCAGGAGCGCTTTAATCGCGAACTGCAAGAGGCGCTGAGCAAGACCACCTGGGCCGATCCTCATTGCCGGTCTTGGTACAAGAACGCGCAAGGTCACATCACCCAAAACTGGTCATCCCACACGCGCGATTACGCCGCTGCCACAGAGAAGGTGAAGTGGGAGGATTATGCGGTTCGTGCGGGCGGGTAGTCCCCCAACGTCTGCAGCCCGCCTTCGCAAGAGCTTCGGCGTGTGCAGCCACTTGCTGCTGCAGACGATGGGGGCTGTGGTTGCGGGATTATTGGTTGGCAAACAACCCCAGCCGTGTGGCAACCGGGCCGCGCAACAGACTTGAACGATGTTGCTCGTCTGGGATCGTCGTTGCGATTTCCGAGAACAGGATTTGTGCGGCGGTGAGGCTGACTGATGCGTCGTTCGCCAGTCCCAATTTTTGTTCGATGAGTGCCTGCTCGCCCAGAAGGCGCAACAGATACAGCCTCATGTTTTTCTCACGCGCCAAAGCGACTGCGGTGGCGGCGGTTTCGCGGGCACTTGGCCAGCGTTGCTCGGCGGCGTCGATACTGATCAGCAATTGTAACTGGGTTAGTCTGGTGCTGACGACAAAGTTCACACTCGACCACTCGCCTCTGTCTCCGAGCAGCGTTCGCGCTGCGGCGAGGTCGCCTGTCGCCAAAGCAAGCGCTGCCTTGCCACTGGCACCCGGTGAAAAGCCGGTATCCGCGATCAAGGCCTCAATGCGCATCAATTTTGCCGGATCGCTCGCAAAGTCCGGTGCCAATCCCGCGAGGAGCGCGCTGATGCGGTTGAGCATCCAGGCGCGCGCCAATGCCTTCGATTCCGCAATGACATGCGGAGCTCGATCAAGCGCCGCTTCATAGGCGCCAAGGTGTACCTCGTATTGCAGTTTTCCCATATCCCGCAGCGCGGCGCCAAAGCGATGGGCATCATCGGCGATTTCTTTTCCGAGTGCGTCCCAAGCCTCGCCGAAGCGTCCAAGCTCCATCAACGCCAGTGCCTTGATTGTGGGATACTGCACCGGCAGCGTGCCGATGCGATAGGCGAGTTCAATTCCCGCATCGCAGATTTCAACACAGCGCTCAAGCCGGGCCGAACTCAGCGTCGACCACATCATGCGGAAGTAGAGCGCGTTGAGCCGTACAGGGTCGCGCAGCGTCAGCGCACGTTTCAGGACCTGCTCGTCTTCGGTGGCAGCATCTCCTCGCAGATAAAAGCTCAAGCTTGCCGTTGCCACGTCGATAGCGAGGCCTTCGTCATCGGTCTTGCGCGCGATTTCGGAGGCCTCGTCGAGGTTTGCATTGGCCTGACCGCGATATTCTGGCCAGTAGTCGACGAGCGTTGCCGTGGCAACGAGGGATTCGCCCAGTATCTTGTGAGCTCCGTGGAGACGGGCGAGCTCGATGGCGCGCTCATAGGCCAGTTTCGATTTTTCAGCAAACCCCATGTGATCAAGCGACATTACGTAGTATGCACGCGCGACGGAACGCTGCACACTTAACTCGTGTTGGGCATCGCCCGACTCGCGGGCGCGGATCAGCAGCCCTTCCAGATCATCGAGCGCTTCGCTGCCGCGCCAGATTTCCAGCAACATGTTGCAGCGCTGGAAAGTGAACTCGTCCTTTGCTGCTTGCGTGGGCGCCAGCTGGATTGCGAGTTTCAAGGCGACCAGCGAATCCGGGATGCGCTCGGCGCCGTGCAAGGCCCTGGATCGCAGACCCTGCAGCCGTGCACGGGTGAGTACTTCGTCTTGTTCTTCGAGCACGCTGACGGCCAGGTCCAGTTGGCGCAGTGCGTCTTCGAACGCGAGCGCATCGATGGCTCGCTCTCCTGCTACACTCAGATGATGGACGGTTCGCAGATGGTCTGCCGCTGATCCTGCATGGTACAGATGATGACCAATTTCGCCGGCGTATTTATCCAGGGCGCCGGGGTAAATGGTTTCCAGTGCATCGGCGATACGCAGATGCAGTCGCTGGCGGCGGGGTTTGGAAAGGCCCGACAACAATGTCTGGCGGATCTGCTCGTGAACGAACTGATAGCGGGCAATGCGGCCTTGTGAGACATCTTCAATCAGGCGCTTGGCCTCGGCCTCTTCGATAGCGGTGAGGATGTCGTCCTCGTTGTGCTTGGCCTCGGCCTTGACGAGGAGGTCGAATGGAAACAGGCGCCCGGCGACGGCAGCAAATGTCAGAATTTCACGGCAGAGCGCGCTGGTCCGCCCGACGCGGTCTTCGATGATCAGGCGTACGCCGCGCGCCACTTCGGTGTCGGCGATCTCGATGTCATCGCGGAATTTGCCAGCGTCGGTCAGCAGCTTGCCGCTATCCTGCAAATGGCCGATGACTTCTTCGATGAAGAAGGGGTTGCCTTCGGTTTCCGAATAAATGAGATCAACCAGGGACTGCGGTGGTTGCATATCAAATCGCCGGATGAGCAATTCGCCGAGTTCGCGCGGGGACAAGCGGCCCAGGCGGATATCCTCGGCCAAGCGTTCGCGCGTGATCTTCTGCAAGGTCCGGCTGAACGGTCCGCCGGGTGCCAGTTCACCGTCGCGGTAGGTACCCATGAGCAACACGGGTTCGTTCTTTAACCGCTCGGCATAGTCGCGCAGCACAATGCAGGTTGATTCGTCGGCCCAGTGCAGATCCTCGAACACGAGCAGCAATGGATTGGCCCTCGCGCTGCGGGCCAGGAATTCGACCACACCATGCAGCAAGTATCGCCGCTCCTGTTCGGGAGGCAGGTTCGGATAGGCCGGGATGTCGCTGTACTGGTGGCGCAGCTCGGGCATGAGCTTGCCGAGTTCGGCGGCATTTTCTCCCATGCTTCGCCGCATCAGGTCGGGACCGAGCAGGCGTTGGGCCTGTTCCAGTTGCTCGATCAGCGGCTGATAGGGAGGGGCAGAGTCGGTGTCGTGGCAATGGCCGCGCGTTACCAGAAAGCCTTGCGCGCGCGCCAGGCGTTCGGCCTCGAGCGTCAATCTGGTTTTGCCGACGCCTGCTTCGCCTGAAAACAGCAGCAACGCCCCTTCACCGCGTTTGGCTTTTTCGATGCGCTCGCGAATGCGCTCAAGCTCGCGAATGCGCTCAAGCTCGCGCGTCCGGCCGACATAGGGCAATCCCTCAGCCATTTCAGGTTGGACAAGGACAAGTCTTGGCAGTGGCGAGTCTACCGGCGTTGGCTTCACCGCAATCAAAGCAAAGGCTTCAATGGTCTCATTCATTTTGTCCATCTGCAGCATGCCGCGCGAGATCAGCCGGCCGAGCACGGGGCCACGTATCGTCTGACGCACCGCGCCCGACACCAGCGCTGCGCCCGGCGCCGACTGCGCCATCAGGCGCGCCGCGACGTTGACACCGTGGCCGAGAAGGTCGCCGTTGGGCTGAACCACCACATCGCCGAGATGAACCCCGACGCGCACCTTCGGCTTGCAGGTTTCGGCAAGTTCGAAGGCGGCCTCCACGGCGGCAAGGCTTGAGCCGAATTCGAGCATGAAGCCGTCGCCGGCGGTGTTGAAGATACGCCCGCCGAATTTGGCGGCGATGGCTTCGATGACTGTACGCAGCGCCGCCACCTCTGCCGTTGTGCGCGCCTCGTCGGCCTCAGTACGCGCGGAATAACCGGCGACGTCGAGGGCGACGATGGTGGCGAGTTTGCGCAATGTTGCGTTATCCGTCAACTTAGGTCCTCGTGGCGTGAATAATGGACACTTCTTGTGCTCTGCAAATAGACCAGAGCCCTCAGAGAGAAGCAATCGCGCTGCCTCCAATCCACGGGCAAATTCGCGGTAGTTTCGTCAACACCGTCGATGTAAAAACCATGGGCGTGATGAAAGACCGAAGCCTCACCCGAACAGGGCGTGGATTTCCTCCGACGCGTCGAAGCCAGGATGAAGGACTTCCCATTCGCGCGCGTGGTCCCCCATCCCCTGCGAGCCGCAAGTGCTTCGCAAAGTCTGCCGACGCAGATCGAAAAGTCACACCGCCGGTGTTCGCCCCAATACCGGATGTACATGAATGAGCGAGAACACTAGGACTCATTCATCTACGTCCGGCATGGATTTGGTACGCGGAGACGCGGAGTTCG
>JANOFD010000111.1:0-3618 GCA_031413455.1 Rhodobiaceae bacterium | reverse complement strand
GCCGATGCCGGCGTTGTTGAACAACAGATGGATGCGGTCGGTGTCGAGTTCGCGCGCGACGGCGTCGCGGAATTTCAGCACCTGCGCCTCGTTTGAAACGTCCGCCACGTGGGTCACGACGCGCGTGCCTTGCGGCGCGTTGGTTTGGCAGAGGCGCTTGGTCTCGGCCATGTTATCGGCCGAGACGTCGCACATTGCGACGGTGCAGCCCTCGGCGACGAGCTGCTTTGCGAGTTCCCGGCCCATACCTGTGCCGCCGCCGGTGATGACAGCGATTTTTCCTGCAAAGTCTTTCATGTGAGTGTCTCCTATGGGCGGATGGTAGAGCATGGGTGCAACTTGTCCAGCGTGCGCTTTGTGGTTCACTCGAAAAAATCCTTGGAGATCAGGGTAGTTTGCATTTGACAAGTTGTACCCTAGAGTGGTACACTAGCTCAATCGCGAAGGAAAGTGTATGATTTCAGGTTTTCGCGACGCGTGGTTGCGCAACTTCTTTGTCGAAGACCTCCGGTCACGCAACATCCCTCCTGAATTGGAAACCAGGCTATTTCGAAAACTCCAGATGATCGACGATGCGACGACCGACCAGGACTTGCGTGTGCCGCCGAGCAATCATTTCGAAAAGTTGCGCGGCAATCTGGAGAGCTTTCATTCGGTGCGCGTGAACACGCAATGGCGGCTCGTCTTCCGATGGAATGGCGGCCGGGGTGAAGCGTCGGGCGTCTATCTTGACGACCACAGTTATCGGTGAGGTGAACCATGTTGATGACCAAGCGCAAGCCCGCGAGCGTTGGCGAAATTCTGATCGAAGAGTTCATGCAGCCGATGGGGCTGACGCAAGTCGCCTTGGCCGAAGCCATGGGTGTGCAGCGCAAGCATGTTAATGAGTTGTGCAATGATCGCCGCAATATCACGGCCGCGTCTGCCCTCATCCTCGCCCGCGTGTTTGGCAATAGCCCGGACTTCTGGTTGAACGTTCAGCGGCGCACCGATCTTTGGAAGGTGATGCATTCATCCCGCGAGCGCGAACGCATCAAGCGCGCCCGGCCGCTTACGGTCGTCACCTGAACTCCGCATCAATTGAGGCGGAACTGGCGGATTTGGAGCAGTGTCATTGAGGAAGTGCCCATGGTGATGACATATCCGGCCGTGCGGATGCCGAAGTTGAAACCGGCGCATCCGGGCGAGATATTGCGCGAGGATGTTTTGCCGTCTTTGAAGATTTCCGTCGTCGAGGCGGCGCGGACGCTTGGCGTGTCGCGCCAGTTGCTGCACGGGGTGATGGCGGGGCGGGCTGGCGTTTCCGCTGACATGGCATTGCGGCTTGACGAGTTGGTGGGTAACGGCGCGCAGTGGTGGCTTTCGTTGCAACAGGCGTTCGATCTCTACGAGGCCGAGGCGCGGCTGCGCGGGGAGATCGAGGCGATCCCGAAATTGTCGCCGGTTTAGTGCGTACTCACACCAGTAGCCGATAGGATTGACACGAGAGCGTGGGCTCGGCCCCCATCCCCTGCAGCCCGCCTTCGCCAAGTGGCTTCGGCGCGCGCAGGTACTTCCCCCGCTAGCGGAGGAAGATGAGAGACTCTGCTGTCTTCCCCCGCTTGCGGGGGCAAGTGGCTGCGCCGCGTTCGCGGCTGCAGACGATGGGGGGAAGTGGCGCGCAGTGCGGCGATGTGCCTTGAAATCGCAACTTGACATGTTCGTCTTTGGTTCTTATATGTAATTTTATGATATTTACTACTTTCGTTATTTGTGCGTACACAGGTGACGGGTTTGTGACGGAGAAAATGGCGGTTGGCCGCCGATGTGACGGTGTGACGGGTGACCAACAATTCTAACCGGATTAAGCCGCCGCACCTTCGGCGATCATCCGTTCGATCTCAGCCGGCGGGACGCCGCATTCGGCCAGGACCGCGCGGGTGTGTTGGCCGATGCCAGGGGCCATTTGCGGGCGTTGTTTGGTTTCGCCGGTGATGCGGATCGGGCTGTCGACGGTGCGCAGGCCTGGCTGGTCTTCGAATTCCGGAAGGAAATTGTTGGCAGCGACCTGCGGGCAAGCGAGGTGGTCATCGGGTTTTGCAATGGGGCCAAAGGTGATGCCGGCGCGCTGGAACATTGTTCGCCATTCGCTCCAGTCGCGGGTGAGGAAGATTTGTTCGAGCGCGTGCAGCAGAGCGGGCGCGTTGGCGCGGCGTTCGACCGGGGACACGAAGCGCGGGTCGGTGGCCCAATCTCTTTTGTCGAGGCATTCAAGCAGGAGGGGCCATTCACGAAGCTGGTTGATCATCGCCAGCATAAACCAGCGGCCGTCTTTGCAGGCGTAGATTTCTGTCAGTGGCCCACGCATGCCGCGCTGCAGGCGCACCGACATGTCAGCGTCGCAGAGAACGGCTTGCATGTAACAGCTGTTCGACCACAGGCCGTTGGCGAGCAGGGAGGTTGAGACGACGCTGCCTTTGCCGGTGCGTTCGCGTTTGTAGAGGGCGGTGGCGATGGCAGCGTACAGCGCCACGGCGGTGGGGTGATCGCCCATTCCGGGGACAGAGATCGCGGGTTCGGTTTGCGGTGTGGCGCGTACGGCGTCCATCAGCCCTGAGCGCGCCCAATAGGCGGTGGCGTCATAGCCGGTGCGGTCTTTCTCCGGGCCGTCCTCACCGTAGGGTGTGAGGGAGGCGTAGATCAAGCGCGGGTTGAGCGTTTGAATGTCTTCGGGGCGCAGCTTCAAGCGGTCGCGGATGGGGCCCGGAAAGTTGGTGATGAAGACGTCGGCCTTGCGGATCAGGGCTTCGAACACAGGGCGGGCGGCGGCATGTTTGAGATCGAGCGCCAGGCTTTCCTTGTTGCGATTGTCGAGCGTCCAGTAATAGTCGCGGCTGGCCTGAGGGATGCCCGGCATTTTCATCAGCTGACGATAGCTGTCGCCTTCACCTGGCGGTTCGATCTTGATCACGCGGGCGCCGAAGTCCGACATGATGGTGGCGGCGGCGGGGCCTGCGATAAAGCTGGCGCAATCGATGACGAGCAAGTCGCCAAGCAGGGATGCCATGATGGTGAATTCTCCGGAGAGGCGAGCGGGACTGGCGGATACTAGCAGCAGAGGTGGGGCCAGACACAAGAACGTGAGGTTTTTCTGCCGCACAGCGCTTGCAGACACGGTTGCGGTTGGTATGGTCCCGGCGGTCTGAAATCGAAGGGGATTCACGAATATGTTGGTTGGCAAATTTGTCTGCGTTGTATCGGCGATGGCCTTGTGCGTTGTCCCTGTGATGGCTGCGGCAGCGAAGCCCGCACCAACGAGTACGCTGGCGAAGCTGGTCAATATTCCCCATCAACAGTTTGCTTTGAAGAATGGCCTTAAGGTCATTGTTCATACGGATCGCAAGGCGCCGGTGGTGGCGGTGTCGGTCTGGTACGGCGTGGGATCGAAGCACGAGCCCAAGGGCAAGACGGGTTTTGCGCATTTGTTCGAACATCTGATGTTCAACGGCTCGGAGAATGCGCCGGGCGATTATTTCGAGCCGCTGCAGCAGGTGGGCGCGACGGACTTCAACGGGACGACGTGGTTGCCCTATGTCGTCGGATTTCAGCAAGCCGAAGGCAGCCATCGTTTCGGTCTGC
>JANOFD010000110.1:0-2265 GCA_031413455.1 Rhodobiaceae bacterium | reverse complement strand
CGCCTTGGTGTTCCGGCGCTTGGGAATAGAACTGACGTCAGGGGCCTGCTGATCTGGCTCAATGACGGACGCGGGCTGCCGCTGCAGAGGCTCACGAACCTGGTCCGCGAAGCAGTGCGGCGTGGCGTTCAGGTGGTGTTTATCGGGAACATTCCCAGCGGACATGATGACCGTGGCAAAGCGATCACGCTGGAGGACCAGAACCGGTTGCTTGAACTCGCCGGTGTCCGCACGAGTGGGGGCTATTCTCCGTACACGTACAATCTAAAGGTCGCGGTCAAAGTTTCATCTTTGGTTGAGTTTGAACGGAAATTGCCGCTGCCGCCACCCGCGACCGAGACCGTTGCACCCTTGTCGGCGCAGGCGCAAACCTTGCTGGCGTTTGACCGGCCCGGCGAAGAGGCAGCGCGCTTGCATACCGTCGTGCTGACGCCACAAGGCGGCTACGTCGCTGCAGGGTATACGCACTACGAGGATAAAAGCGGTCGCTCCCAGCAATGGTATTTGAATCCCTTTGCGTTTTTTGGAAAGGCCTTCCGCACCCATGGCATGCCCATGGCCGACACGACAACCATTGCCGGGCGCCGCATTTTCTACAGCCACATCGATGGCGACGGGTGGGGCAGCGTTTCGACCGCCGACAAGTATGCCGGGCGCGGCGTCTATGCCGCCGAAGTCATCCTGCGCGAAGTGGCGAAGTCCTATCCCGCCCTGCCCGTCACGGTCGCGCCGATTGCGGCTGACATTGACCCTGCATGGGCCGGCACATTGAAAAGCCAACAGATCGCGCGAAGTCTATTCGCATTGCGCAACGTGGAACCTGCGACACATACCTATACCCATCCCTTTGAGTGGGCGTTTTTTGGACCGGGGTATCGCGCGGAAAACGAACTGGCCTATGTCAAAAAATATTCACGGGTCCGCATTGCGCCCGGAATTCTGGCTCCATCAAAGCGGGAGACCGTAAAGCTTAAAGCCGAGTATGATGCACCGCGCGCTTACGGTGATATTCCATTTACTTTGAAGCGCGAAATCGAGGCGTCGGCCGCCTATATCAATTCGTTTTGTCCGCCCGGTAAGCGCGTGCGTCTGCTGCAATGGTCGGGCGATACGTCTCCGTCCGAACAGACGGTCGAAGCGGTCATGAAATCGGGCCTGCTGAACTTGAACGGCCGCGACACGCGCTTTGATGGTGTGGCTCCGTCTTATTCTGCAGTGTCACCGGTTGGCAAACGTGCCGGTCAATACATGCAAGTCAGTGCCAGTCACGCCAATGAGAATGTTTACACCGATTTGTGGAAGAGCCGCTTCTTCGGTTTCCGGTTTTTGAAGACGTCTCTCGCCAACACCGAGCAGCCGATCCGGGTGAAGCCCATCAATGTCTACTATCACATGTATTCGGGTGAAAAGCAGGCGAGCCTGACGGCGCTGAAAGAGGTTTTGGATTATGTGTCAGCCCAAGAGATTGCGCCGATAACCGCCTCGCATTTTTCAGCAATCGGGCAAGGGTTCTACAGTGTGAAACTCGTTGAAACGGCGTCGCAAACCTGGCGTGTCGAAAACAGAGGCGCCTTGAACACGCTGAGGTTCGACGCGGCAGGCAAGCTTGACGTGGACTATGACAAGTCCGCGGGCGTTCTTGGCTCGCGCTTGAGCGGAGACGTTCTGTACGTTGCACTGGATTCCACCGTCAGAACGCCAATCCTGGCTTTGAGTGAAAATCCCGACACCGGAACGCAGGCGCCTCGCCTGGTTGACTCTCGTTGGGTCATCAGCGGTTTGAAAACTGAGCGCAACGCCGCCAGTTTCAATGCGCTGGGTTTTGGCGCGGGTGTGATGACGTGGCGTGTTTCGCCAGCGGCCGCTCGCGAGCAGTGGGAAGCGCGGCTGGATTCCGGGCACTGGGTGACGGCGGTCGTCGATGCCAAAGGCCTGGTGCAATTTCGCTTACCAGCGGGTGCTGAAAGTGGTGTGCGGGTTACGATCAAGCGTACGAATTTGAGGCCGACATTGTTATGAACAAATGGTTGCTCGCAGGGCTTTTCATTGCGACCGCGTTGAGTGTGGGAACGGCCATTGTGCCGTCCGGACTCGAGCGCGCCTTCATGTCACTCTACGATAAGGAATTTAACGCCGCGCAACACTCGTTTGAGGCGCGCTGGCTGAAGGGTGATCATTCCCGTGAGGTCGCAAACGCACTTGCAGAACTTCTTGTGCGCCTTGGCGATGTTGATCGCGCCAGCGAGGTGTTGCTGACTTTCGTCA
>JANOFD010000109.1:0-4399 GCA_031413455.1 Rhodobiaceae bacterium | reverse complement strand
GGCGATTTGAGGCGTCATATGCAAGGCGATTTGCTGATGCGCAAGGCTTGCGAAGTGATGACGGGGCGTCCGCGTTTGATCCGCGAAGGCGCGCTGGGTGCAGAGGCGCTGCGTCTGATGAACCATCACGCGGTGCCGGTGACGTGTCTGTTTGTGATTGCCGATGAGGATACCGCGCTTGCAAACCCCAAGCCCGTCGGCATTGTGCACGTGCACGATTGCCTGCGCGCCGGTGTCGCGTAAGGCTGAGATGCAATCCATGGCCCATTTTGTCCCCGATCCAAACACAGGCGGCTTTGTTCCGGCGAGCGAGCCTGCGTCGCCCGTACGGTCGCGCTTTGACAGTTGGGAATTGCGAACGCGCCAACGGGCAGATTCAACGCTGGGGTACACGCGCTTTGTGCGGACGATGAAAGTGATGCTGCCGATTATTGCGCTGTCACTGATTGTGCTGGTGGTGCTCTATTCGACGCGGGGGCGTGACAGCGGCGTGATTGCAATCTCGCCAGTGATGCTCGACGACTTGACCGAAGACCGGGCGCTGGTGAAACCCAAGCTGACGGGCACGGATGGGCGGGGGCAACCCTTTACGGTCACTGCCAAGGGCGCCACAATCGAGCCCGGCAAGACCCGGCGCATGACCATCGATGAGGTCAAGGCCGATGTCACGATGCAAGACAAAAGCTGGGTGCAAATCGGCGCGGTTCAAGGCGTGCTGGATGTCGAGGCCAAGACGCTGGATCTGAAGGACACCATCAACATCTATTCGGACCGCGGCTATGAGTGCCACACGGAACAGGCGCGGTATGATTTTGGCTTGGGCCTTTTGAAGGGCGATCAGCCGATCAAATGTCAGGGACCACTGGGCGTGATTACCGCCAAGCGGTTCGAAGGCCTGCGCGCCCCTGGCGTGCTGAAATTCATGGGCGGCGTTTCAACGACTTATTTTCCAGCGGCCCGGCAAGGCACTGCGGCGATGGCGGCTGAGACAAATCCTGAAGGCATTGCAGAGGCAGTTGCAGATGATGAAGGCAGTGCTGCACCTGCGCTGCCAGTTAAACCCACAACGGTACCGGCGACACCATGATCAAAACCCTGTTGATTTCTTCTCTCGCCTTGACGGCCATGTCCGCGCTGGCCTATGGCCAGGCTGCCAATAATCCCTTTTCGGGGATGGGGCGCGACAGCGACCAGCCGATCGCGATCACGGCGGACTCGACCACCGCCGATATGCAAAATGAAACGGCGACGTATACCGGAAACGTGCGCATTGTGCAGGGCAGTCTGCACATGCGCGCCGACACGCTTTCGATAAAGGCCTCCAAGGGCACGATCGAGCACATCCAAGCCGACGGCAGCGTTGTTCTGGCCTCGCCGCAGGGCCAAGCGACAGGCAGCACCGCGACCTATGACATCATGCAACGCGTGGTCAAAATGGGCGGCAAGGTCGTGCTTGTGAACGGGCAAAACGTGCTGCAGGGCACTTCACTGGTTGTTAATCTTGCCACGGGGCGTGCCGACCTTACGGGTGGGGGACCCGACGGGCGTGTGTCGGGCGTGTTCTCTCCCGGCAAGACACCAAAAATATCTGCGCCAGGAACGCCGCCAAAACCAACGGAAGAAGTCAAAGACGACAAGCCAAAGCCTTGAAGTTTCACGCAATTTTAAGGCCAAGTGGGATTCTATGAGCTGGTTCAATACGTAACGCAACCGCGGGCAGCCAGGTTCATGACGTTTCAGAGTGGCCAAGACAACTCATATGGAAGGCCACAGATCGTGGCGGACCAGAGCGGGCTTGTGGTCAACCAGATCGGCAAGAGCTTCCGGCGCAGGCCTGTGGTACGTGGCGTCTCGCTGCAATTGCGTCGCGGCGAGGCGGTTGGGCTTTTGGGTCCGAACGGCGCGGGTAAGACCACCTGCTTTTACATGATCACCGGGCTGATCCCGTCCGACAGCGGCACGATCTTCCTTGACGGGCACGACATCACGGCACTGCCGATGTACCGGCGAGCGCGGTTGGGTATTGGGTATTTGCCGCAAGAGGCCTCGATTTTTCGCGGGCTGACGGTTGAACAAAATATCATGGCGGTCGCCGAACTTGTTGAGCGCGACCGGCAAAAGCGGCAGCAGATGGTCGATGACCTTCTGGCCGAGTTTGCCATTGAGCATTTGCGCCGGGCGCCGGCGCTGGCGCTTTCGGGTGGCGAGCGGCGGCGGGTTGAAATTGCGCGCGCTTTGGCGACGCAGCCTTCGTTCATGCTGCTGGATGAACCTTTTGCCGGAATCGATCCCATTGCGATCGGCGAAATCCGTAAACTTGTGCACCACCTCAAGGAACGCGGCATCGGTGTTTTGATCACCGATCACAATGTGCGCGAGACGCTGGAAATTATTGATCGCGCTTACATCATTCACGACGGTGAAGTGATGACCGAGGGAACCCCGCACGAGATCGTTTCGAACTCGGATGTGCGGCGGGTTTATCTCGGCGAAAAGTTTCAGTTGTGAGGCTCTGACACCATGGCGCTGAATCAACGATTGGAAATCCGTCAAGGCCAAGGCCTGGTGATGACGCCGCAATTGCAGCAGGCGATCAAGCTGCTGCAAATGTCGAACTTGGAAGTGCAGGATTTTGTCGAACAGGAACTTGAGCGCAATCCTTTGCTTGAGCGCGAAGACGGTGAGCCGGCGCCGCGCGATGAAGTGGCGCCCTTACCCGAAAGCCAAGACAGCGCTTTGACGCTGAAAGAAGATGCGCCGCCCGCCGATGCGTCGGCTGATCTCGATACCGACTACGAAAATGTCTATGCGGAAGATTCCGCGAGCGACCGGGCCCAGCCCGCGCTCAATGATGGTGGATTGTCGGCGCAGCTTGACGGGCGTGGCGGGCGCGGTGAAGAAGATGATGCGCTATCGCTGGAATCGACGCTGGCGCGGGCGCCCAATTTGCATGAACATCTGGCCGAACAATTGCACGTCGCCTGCGCAGACGCGCGCGACCGGCTGATTGGGGCGTTCCTGATCGATATGATCGACGAGTGCGGATATTTGACCACCGACCTTCTGTCGGCGTCGCAGCATCTGGTGGTGTCGGTGCCGGTGATCGAAAACGTGCTGAAAACGATCCAGACATTTGATCCGACGGGGGTGGGTGCGCGCAGCTTGGCTGAATGTTTGGCGTTGCAGCTGAAGGAACGCAACCGGCTTGACCCGGCGATGCAGATGCTGCTGGACAATCTGGCGCTGCTGGCCAAACGCGATATGCACGCGTTGCTGCGTTTGACCGGGCAATCGCCGGAAGATCTCACCGACATGATCGGCGAGATCAAACAGCTTAATCCGAAACCGGGCTTGAAGTTCGGCAGCGAACCGGTCCAGCCGGTGGTGCCCGATATTTATGTCCGCGAAACGGCGGGCGGCGGCTTTCATGTGGAACTGAACAGCGACACGCTGCCAAAGATTTTGATCAATACACGCTATTACGCAACGGTGAGCGCCAAGGACAGGGAAATCAAATCCTACCTCACCGAGCATTTGAACAACGCCAATTGGCTGGTGCGCAGTTTGGAACAGCGCGCAAGGACCATCTTGAAAGTGGCGTCAGAACTCGTGCGCCAGCAGGACGGATTTTTTGTGCATGGTGTCACGCATTTGCGGCCGTTGAACCTGCGGGTGATCGCCGATGCCATTTCCATGCATGAATCGACGGTCAGCCGCGTGACAGCGAACAAGTTCATGGCGACGCCGCGGGGCATTTTTGAACTGAAATATTTTTTCACCTCCGCCATTCAATCGGCCGAGGGTGGAGACGCCCATTCTGCCGAAGCCGTGCGTCACCGTATTCGTGAGCTGATCGATGGGGAACATACAAGCGCGATCTTGTCGGATGACCGCATCGTTGATGTTTTGCGTACGGCCGGGATCGATATTGCACGGCGGACAGTTGCTAAATATCGTGAAGCTTTGCGTATCCCCTCCTCTATCGACCGCAAACGGTTGAAACAAGAAATGAACATGCCCGAAGCCCCGCGCCCCCTTGATTCCCCCGACCCGGCCTGCCCCCCGATCGCGGCCACCCACCCCGGGGGGGCCATGCTTCAATGCGCCCTTCGACCCGGAGATCGCCGATGCCCGAGCCGGTTCCCGCCGTAGCGCCGTCCGACGTCGCCGCGGCCGCGCGCGTCAAGGACGCCCACCTCCGGATCAAGGCGGAGCTCCGCAAGGCGATCGTGGGGCTCGACGCGGTCATCGACGAGCTCCTGATCTCGGTCTTCGCCCGGGGGCACTGCCTCCTGGTGGGCGTCCCGGGCCTCGCCAAGACCCTGCTCATCTCGACGCTCGCGAAGAGCCTCTCCCTGACGTTCAACCGGATCCAGTTCACCCCCGACCTGATGCCCGC
>JANOFD010000108.1:0-4962 GCA_031413455.1 Rhodobiaceae bacterium | reverse complement strand
CGACACCTGCGCTGGCCTCAAGCGCAGGTGCGGCGATTTCTTGATTTTTCAGCGCCACCATTGTAAAAACAACACGTGAACGCTGAACAATTGTGAAGCGCGGACCCTTGAATGCCCCGGCACTCGCGCATTGCACAAGTCGCCGCGCAGGCTTGGTTCCAAGTCTTCCGACAAGAAAATTATGCTGCAGTTCGCATGGTTTTGGCATGCCGCCAGAACCAAACCCCTGACCCGCAGGAATTCATGGCATGGCCTCGCTTACTGGAACGGTTAAATTCTTCAACGAATCAAAAGGCTTCGGCTTCATTTCGCCGGATGGCGGCGGCAAGGACGTTTTCGTCCACGCGAGCGCTGTCGAACGCGCGGGTATGAAAACGCTTAGTGAGGGTCAAAAGGTGGCCTTCGACACCGAAGCCGACGCACGCGGGGCGAAGGCCGTGAATTTGCGGGTCGCCTAAATCACGCTTGCCACGCTCACGCCGAGCTCTGGTTTCTTAATCGAGACGGCGGCCGGGAACATTCAAACCGGCGCCGACTTTACTCTTGGAGCTCAGCCTTATGAAAAAAGAAAAAAACAAAAACAAAGACGAAGCGTCAGGCGCTGAGTCCCATAAAATTCCGCAGATCACGGATATGAGCAGCCGTATCCCGGGTTTCAGCGACAGTGAATTGGCCATTATGCTTGCCAACGCACAACGTCTGAAAACAGCAGGCTCAAGCGTGCAACGCAAGTCGGCCGAGATTCTGCTGCCTTTGATGGAAGAAGAAACCGCCAAGCGCAAAGCTGCAAAAGGCGCGTCGAAGAAGGGGGCCACGAAGAAGAAAAAAGCGGTCGAGCCCAAGGAAGAGCGTGAAGAGGTTGAGGACGAGCTTTAGTAGCGCCTCACCACGCGTGGGTCCCGCGTCTGCGGAGCAGCACAAGGGTGCTGCACCGCGCGCGGGATGACAGCCTGCTTTTTTACGTTTCCTCTGCATAGGCTTGTTCGAACAGACGCTGGACCTTTTCTACCAGTCCGGCGTGTTCGGGGTGGTCGCGTTTGGCGTAACCGGGTTTTGACATCAGTTTGCGTGCTTCACACAGGGCCTCGTCGGGGGCGAGTGAGAAATTCTGCGCCTCGCCGCCTTTGAGACTGTCTTCGCTCATCATGGCGCCGATTTTGGCGAAGGCGCGCACGAGATCGGGATTGTTGCCCGCGCCGCTGCCGTTCAAGAAACCAATCAAGGTGTCACCACCGAAATAGCGGGCGGCGCGGGCCGCCTGGGCCACCTTGGTGTCGTAGGACGCGCCCCAATCGCTTTTGAGCGCGTCGACGGCCATGGTGTTTTCCTCCAGACGGCCGCGCTCTGTTGATTGCGACGATTGCGCTTGGTGACCGGCGTAGAACTCAAGCAGGCCCTGCACCTGATGAGGCGTGAGGCCCAGTTTGTGGGCGACGGGAAGGGCTGCGGCTTCGAAGGCTTCGTCATACGTGATGCCTTGCGGCAACTCGGGACGTGCCAGCTGATAGTCGGCCGCAGTTTTTGGAATGCCCAGTTTCTCGCGCGCGGTTTCATCCCAGACACCGTCTTTGGGCAGTGGAATTTTTTCGGCACCAATGAGGCGTTGAGCGTGGGCGTAGGCTTGAACCACGTCGGCGGGTTCTTTGTAGCCCTTGACCTCGACCAGCGCTTTGAGCTCGGGCGAGAGAGACTGCGTCCAGTCCGGTTGAGGTGCGGGGGTTGGGGTGACAGGTTCAGTTGGGTTAGTCATTGGTTGGTTCTCCATCAGCGATTGTTACGAAATCAGTGGCGTCAAGGCCGCACATACGCGCGACGTGCAGCCAGACACGGCGTTTGCCTTCTTCGACGCCGCGGTCGAATTCATTGGCGCCTTGCACCGGTGCGGCGGCGTTGCAAAACAGGACGAGGTCGCGAACGAACAGCTCGCGGCCCTGGCAGGCCAGGCGGTATTGCTCCGCCACAAGGGCCGCGCGATGGCAGCCCCACAGGGTTTGGACAATTCTGGGCAGTGAGTGCATGGGGACTCCTTCTTGTGGGGACATATTGCTTTGGTGGGATGAAGGCTTTTAGATTTCCAAGACCCTTCGTGCGCGCAGGCCTTTAACTTGATCGGCGCCGCGCATCATTTTTGCGGGGACGGCCCAGCCCCTGCCCAGGATCTGAACCGCTTCGTCGTGGTCGACGTTATCGACGACACCCGGTTCGATTTGCGCCATGGCTGCCAGGTTCTCATACAGGCGGCCGACGGCCTGGGCTTCGCCCGCCATCTGCGCGCGGGCCAGTGGCGAGACATAGTCTATGTCCACCGCCATACCCCTGATCTCAAGCGGCGGGGGCGGCAATTGGTTGGAGCGCCACAGCATGCCGAAGCGGCGTTTGATCAGCGGTGACAAGAACTCGCTTTGGATGCGCCCGAGATTGGGCCCCAGCAGGCGCAGCTTTTCCTCCTGGCGGCCCATCCATTCGGTGGCGGTCATGTTTGGGGCGCCCGCCATTTGCATCAGCGAGAAATAGAAAGTCTCGCGGATGGTTGTGCGGCGCTGTTCCATCATTTCCAATGTGATGCCGGCACTGGCCCCGGTGTAGACCGGCTTGATCAGAAGGTTTCCTGCTGTGTCCAGGGCACCGTAGGTGATGCCGCCCGGCGACATTTTCGCATTTTTGATAATGCCTTTGTCTGTGGCAGCCAGAGGCGGGTCCAGAATTTTTTGCGCGGAACGGATCGTAGTTTCATCCATCTTGTTGAGCATTCGTACATCGGGCAGGATTTGTGCGCCGATGCCGCGCCCGTACACTTCTCCAGCCGCCTGCGCCCAACGCGGCACGTGATACGGCATTTCGAAGTAGCCGCCCTGGGCCACGGTGCGGCTTTCGTCTTCGTCGATATAGGCTGACAGAAACGGGCGCTTGTCGGCACCCAAGTGCGCGGCAACGGCGGCGGGATTTGGATAGACGCAATGCAGGAAAGCGATTTGTTCGTGTTCGTTTTTCTCCGCACTTCGCCTTGTGCGTGGGCTTAGCCCGTCGGCAAACATCTGGATCGCCTGCTTGCCGTTCAGGGAAAATCTTCGAAAGACGGTGTCGATGTCGCCGTACGCACTTTCGGCAATGAAGCATTCCGAAAGCGGACGGACACTGTCGTTGATGCGGCCCTGCCCCGGCATCTCCTCGGAGTAAAATACCGCTGTCCCGAAGCACGCGAGATCGGCGTAGAGCGCGGGCAACACCGCGTAGAAACGCGATGATTGCGGGCCGAATGAATGGAGAAGGCGGGTTTCGACTTCGTAGAGCCAATCGCGCACCGGGTCGTAGGCGTTAAGATCGTCGTCCCGGAGCCTGAGGGCAAACCAGCGATTGGCGGGGTTGGTCATCATGCCGTAAATGCCGCTGGCGAAATTGTCGGCCGCCAGCATTGCGGTTGAGTCGAATATCGTTTTGGAAGTCATGCCGCCTTCGTGAAGCGGGGACGCCGTGTCAGCGCGCAGGGGGCGCATGTGGAAGGCGATGTCTTGCCATTGCCGCTCAAGCTGGGCGCGGCTGGCTTTGAGTTTGTTGCACTGCAAGATGAGATCTTGGGGCGTCGGCGTGATCATGATTTGGTTCCTGATTGAGTTCTGACTGAATTCGTGCGTTGCTGCGCTGGGTTGATCGGGCGTAACATGCGGGATCCCGAAAGGCCGATGACATGTCAGCCGGTGACGACCCAGTTGAACCACCCCAACCGCGCGCTGCTTCGACGCGCGGGGAAGATGTATCCGCACTGTGGTGGCTGGCGCGCTGGCTCGGCCTTCCGTTTTTGGTTGTCGTTGGGCTCTATTATGCAGAGCCAATGTTCAGCGGGCGGCCCGGGGTCGAGGTTGTGCCGACAGTCACCCGGCAGGAAGTGCGTGCCTATCCGTTTCCCGAAGGTGCGACCGGTCCGTCATTGGCGCCGCCTGAGATTCCGCGTGTCCAACCTATTCCGGTGCCGCGTCTTACACCGGTGACGGTGGGGACACTTCCCGCTGCCGAGATTGTCGCCAATCCGATTTCGCAGCCGAAGCCTTCCTATCCGCGGCGCGCTTTGGAGCAGGAGAAAGAGGGCGTCGTGCGGCTTCGTGTGACGATTGCTGCCGATGGAAGCGTTGCCGACGCGGTTGTTACCTTCGCCGATCCGCCAGGCTGGTTTGAAACGGCAGCCCTTGAAGCCGTCCGGCGCTGGCGCTACCAGCCGCCCAGACGGGTGCTGGTGACGCAAGCGGAGATCGAGTTCAAGCTGGATTGAGGGCGCCCTCAGCCTCCCAGCAACGACTTTTGCGGGGTGGTGTTGGTCGTTGGTTGTGTCACCGCAAAGGGTGAGATGTATTGGCCTTGACGGCGGACGAGACGGCGGCGTTCGCGCAGTTCTTCGTCCTGTTTGGATTCAGGCCGTGGCGGAGGTGGCGGCGGTGGCGGGGCTTTGGGTGCTTTGAACAGGCACATGATCGTTTAGTCTCCATGTATATTGAACGAAAGAGGCGCCAGTGGCGCCGAAATGGGGGATACGGCATTCGCGCGCGAAGCCTAGCCGCTCAAGAAATCTGATGGCGTCTGCGTGGCCTTCAAGCGTGCGGCACTCGGCGCGCTCAAAGCCCAGGCTCAAAAGCCCGGGGCGCGCGACGCGAACACCCCAGGTCAGGACCGCGCGTGCGACACGCGGCCAGTGGTCCGTTGCCAGCAATGATACGGCCAGCGCTTTGGGTGTCAGCGCGTGGAAGGTCACGACGGCGTGTGCTGCGCCGTCGTGAGCGAAGGTCTTGGCCAGCACGCAAGGGGCTGCGAAGGCTGCGGCTGCGCTGTCGAGATCGAAACCGTACTCTGATAATTCGAACGCGTCGCGCGGGCGCAGATGGTTTAGAATTTGGCGAACTTCGTCTTGCATGGGTTTGAGTCCTTTGACCGCCGCCAAAAAGCGTAAACGGCCAGTTTGCTTTGTCTATGTCC
>JANOFD010000107.1:0-2693 GCA_031413455.1 Rhodobiaceae bacterium | reverse complement strand
CGACGTTCGCTGCGCGCCAGGCGCCCAGGCCCACATCACAAATGGGTCAGCGCGCAAGTGCTCAATCACCTTTTCGCCAGACCGCCCGCCATTCTTCGCCGGATCAAGCAACGCCTTGCACAGTTGGCCGCCCTTCAGTCCCGTCCAACCCATGCTGATGGGAGCCATGTGCCAGTCTTTGGCACCCGGCACTTTCGCCGCTTCCTGGTTCTTGTCCTGGTGACAGGTCGCGCACTTCATCCCCGCTGGTCCGCGTCCGTCGGCGCCACGCACGACATTGAACGTGTGACGATGCTGATCATCGCCCTGCGTCGGCCAAGCCACCGTTGTGTGGCAATTCATACAGCGCGGATGCGAGAGCACGCTTTCGACTACGCGAAATGCAGCAGCAGAGTCTGGCGCCACCGGCGACTTCGCCAACCCGTTTGCCCACCATGCACCGGCCACACTCACGGCCAGAACCAAAACGCCCGCACGCAGCCGCATTCTATAGTTTTTGCCCATTGGGCTTCACCTGCTCGTTCGTGGTCACCTCGGCCGTCGCGTTCTTCAGCGGCAACGCCCGCATCCGCTTGCCCGTTAGCGCAAACAAAGCATTTGCGACCGCCGGTGCAATGGGCGCAGTGCCGGGCTCTCCCGCACCCCCGGTTCGCGCGCCCGACTCGATGAAGCGCACCTCGTGCTCCGGCGCGTCTGCCATCCGCACCATCTCATAGTCCGGGAAATTTTGCTGAACCACACGGCCCTTGTCGATTGTGATCTCACCGTAAAGTGCCGCAGTCAGCCCGTAAATCGCACCACCCTGAATTTGTGCGGTGAATGTCGCCGGATTGATGACCTCACCCGGGTCTACCGCGCTCCAGACTTTATGCACGCGGGGTACGCCCTCTGCCGAAAGCGACACTTCGGCAACTTGCGCCACGATTGTGCCAAACGCTTCGCGCATCGCAATGCCTCGAGCCCGGCCGGAAGGCGCAGCGCTCCCCCAGCCCGCCATCGACGCCGCCAGCTCCAACACCGCCTTGTGGCGAGGCGCATTCGCCAAATGACTGCGCCGGAACTCAAACGGATCTTTGCCCGCAGCATGGGCAAGCTCATCCATAAAGGACTCGATAAAGAACCCTTGTTGCGTGTGATCGACACTGCGCCAGGGTCCCCACGGAATGGGATTTGCATGCTCGGCATAGCGCGCCGCGCGATTGGCAAAATCATAATTCACGAACACGGCTTCCGGCGGATCGTATTTGTCTGTGAAGGTATGGAGCCAGGCGACCACCTTGCCATTGCCATCCAGGCCCGCCTTCATCCGCGCCACGGATGCATGCCGATAATAGTCCTGCGTCATGTCTTCTTCGCGCGTCCAAGCGACTTGCACCGGGCCGTCAACGTGCCGCGCAACAGCAATGGCTTTCTCCAAATAGTCGAGTGTGCCGCCACGCCTTCCAAATCCTCCCCCCATCACCGTGTGATTGAGCGTAATGTTATCAATGGGAATGCCGGCCCATGCCGCCGCTTTGGCCTTGGCACCAAGCCCGTCTTGAAACCCGCCCCATATTGTCAGCTTGTCGCCTTCGAAATGCGCCGTACAGTTCATAACTTCCATCGTCGCATGCGCCAGAAACGGTACACGATAACTGGCTTCAACAACCCGCTTCGCAGATTTAAGGCTAGCATCGACATCACCCGACGCGTGATCTTCCGTCAGTCCGCCCTTGTCGAGTGCCGCCTCCATCGACGCGTAAATCGACTGTGACGTCAGCGCCGCTTTTGCACCCTCATTCCACACCGGTTTCAGCGCCGCCAGGGCCTCCTTCGCTCGCCATGTATTGTCGGCAACCACCGCAACCGCATTGGCAAGCTTGACCACTTTCTTCACGCCACGCATGGCCATCGCTGGCGCTTCATCGACGGACTTTAGCGTCCCGCCAAACACCGGCGAAGCAGCGATACTCGCAAAACTCATGTTGGGCACGCGCACGTCGATACCATACTTCGCGCTGCCGTTCACCTTCGCCGGAATGTCAAAGCGCTTGATCGGCGTTCCGACGATTGTGTAATCTTTTTTTGCCTTCAGCGGGAAATCGGTGGGCGGATCATAAGCCGCAGCAGCCGAGGCAAGCTCGCCATAGGTAGCACTTCGTCCCGATGCTTTATGCGTCAGGCGGCTTTGCCTGGCTTCTATCGTCCCTTCACCAACGCCCCACTTCGCGGCAGCAGCCTTGATCAGCATGGCGCGCGCCGCCGCACCAGTGCGCCGCATCCCATCAACACCTGTGAACCGTATCGACGTGCTGCCGCCGGTAAGTTGCAGATTCATCGACTCGGCAATTTTCCGAAAACCAAAATCCGCCGTACCTGAAAGCCATCCCGGTATTGACGTGTCGCCACGCAAATACCCGCGCGCAAGCCCGGTATTGGCAAATGCCATATCTGCGGGCGCCTGCTCCATACGCACCAGCGCCCAGTCCGCATCCAGCTCTTCCGCCAGCATCATCGGCAGTGACGTGTGCACGCCCTGCCCCATCTCGGAGTGTGGAACAATGACCGTCACGGTGTTGTCGGGCGCAATGCGCACCCACGCCGCAAGCATGGACTCGCCGTCCTTCCCGCCAATTTTTCTCGCGCGGTCAATCGTCTCGTACGGCAACAACCCATAACCGACCACAAGCCCGCCGCCCGCAACCGCGACGCCA
>JANOFD010000106.1:0-2377 GCA_031413455.1 Rhodobiaceae bacterium | reverse complement strand
TTTTCGACTTTTTTGTCGAAGGCGTGGCGACACGCACATCCGCAAGCTCCTTGAACCCTGCAATCGACACCGGCGCCATGTCGGGGAAGATGGCCCGGATATCCAGGCCGCCGCCGAGCGCCTCGATCTGCTTGCGCATCGTCGGGCGCAGGCACGGCTGGCCCGACCACTGCCGCGCCAAGGGTGAGGACGACTTTGTGTGCGAGTGATTGCGAGGTGCGCCTTGCCTTCACCTCTTTGCGGCCACCGCGGCGGTTTACCGTTGCCGCCGCAGAAATGTGCGAATATAAGCTACTGCGACAATATGTTCTGTTTTTGTTTTCGGCGCTTTCGGCGATATTCGGCGCTGTAATTTGGATTCTGGGGGAGTCCGTCACACCGGTTCGAAGCGCCCCCTCACCCTTTTTTTGCAAGGGCAAAAACAGACCCTCTCCCGCAAGGGGAGAGGAAGAAGTGCGTTGCCGGAAATACTGTCTCCTCTTCCTCTCCCCTTGCGGGAGAGGGTCTTTTTTGCTTTTCGCAAAAAAGGGTGAGGGGTCCCGCTCGCTCACCCAACCACACATCCCACATCAAGGAACCATTCCCATGGCTCACCAAGCCAAGCGCACCGCTGCGCGCGATGCGTTGTTTTTCGAAGCTCTTCAGAAAGGCATCGCCGTCCATGCGGCCTGCCTTGCCTCAGGCTACCAGCACAGCGCCGTCTACCGCTGGCGCAAGCAACACCAAGCCTTCGCTGACTTGTGGAACGACGCCCAGATTGTCGCCGCCGATCTTTTGGAGGAAGAAGCCGACCGCAGGGCTCGCGACGGCTACGACGAAACCACCACACGTAGCGACGGTGTCCAGACCGTCAAAAACAAACGGTCGGATATGCTGCTCCTCGCGCGGCTGAAAGCCCTGCGCCCCGAACGCTACCGCGAAGGCGGCGGCCCGCAAGACCTGCGGAATGTAAAAATCGAGTTTGTGGTTCGCAATCACCTCCTCGAACTGACCGAACGCATCGCTAAAGAAGCAGAAAAAGCAGCAGAGAAGGACACAATCAAATGAGTAAACTCATCTTGCCGCCCCGCAATCCGGGTGAGACCGAAATCCACATCCCCGGCGGCGATTTGCCCGTGGATTGGGATTTGCGGCGTTACCAATACAACGTTTGGGAAGCGCTTTTCGTCAATAAATTCAAGCGCGTCGCGCTCGTCTGGCACCGGCGCGCCGGCAAAGACATCTTGCTGCTGGCCTGGACCATCGTCGAAGCGCTGACGACCCCCGGCACCTATTGGCATTTATTCCCAACCGCCAAGCAGGGGCGGAAAATTCTCTGGGACGGCGTCACCAAGGACGGCCGGCCATTCCTCGGTCTATGGCCCAGGCAAGCCATCGCCCAACGCAACGACGCCGACATGAAACTGAAACTGCACAATGGTTCGGTCTGGCAGATCGTCGGCACCGAAAACTACAACGAGGCACTCGTGGGCGGGAATCCGCGCGGTCTCGTGTTCTCCGAGTACGCTTTGCAAGACCCGGGTTGCTGGGAATTCTTGCGTCCGATCCTGGCTGAAAACGGCGGCAAGGCCGCCTTCGCCTTTACGCCGCGCGGCTCCAATCACGGCGAAGATCTGTTCAACATGGCGGCGGCAAATCCGAACTGGTACGCCGAGCGTCTGACGATCGACGACACCGGTGCCATGCCCGCGGAATCAATCTCAGAGGAGCGCAAGGCGGGAATGCCGGAAGAATTGATCCAGCAGGAATTCTATTGTTCGTTCTCGGCCGCCCTCACCGGGGCGTATTACGGCCGGCAGATGGAAGCAGCAGGCATCGACGGCCGCATCACCAGCGTCGAGCCCGAGCGCGGCGTGCGCGTTGAAACCTGGTGGGATCTGGGCGTCCGCGATTCCACCGCCATCTGGTTCGTCCAGCGCGTGGGCTATGAAGTGCGCATCATCGACTATTACGAAACCTCTGGCGAGAGTCTCGCGCACTATGCCGACGTGCTGCGCGAGCGGGGTTACGTTTACGACAAGCACATTTTCCCGCACGACATCGCGGTGCGCGAATTGGGCACGGGCCGCGCGCGCATCGACATGTTGCACGATTTGGGTGTGACCGGCGCCACCGCTCGCTCCGTGATCTCACCCAATCTGCCGGTCGCCGACGGGATCAATGCCGTGCGCATGCTGCTGCCGCATTGCTGGTTCGACGCGGTGAAATGCGCGCGCGGCATCCAGGCGTTGAAGGCCTATGCCAAGAACTGGAACGAAAAGACGCGCCGCTATGAATCCCAGCCCATTCACAATTGGGCCAGCCACGCCGCCGACGCCTTTCGCTACGGCGCGCTGATGACACAACCGGTGGTGGAGCCGCAACTCTGGGAAACCGT
>JANOFD010000105.1:0-4495 GCA_031413455.1 Rhodobiaceae bacterium | reverse complement strand
AAAGTCGAACTCATTGGCGTGTCAGCCAGTGTTGTGCGGCGAAGCGATGGGGGTGTGCAGCTGGGACTTCAGGTCAGCGACAGGGCGGCTGACGACGGCACGAAGTCCAACTCGGAAGACATTACCAAGACGGTATTGCAGGCAATGCTTCGGCCAAAAGCTGACGACATGCTGACGAAATATCTCAATAGTTTTGCAATTACGGGCGCCAAATTATCGATTTTTGACCAGGAGACACGCTCTTATTGGAGTGCAGAACGGGCCTCACTGGCGTTTGACCGGAAGGCAAACGGCGTTGTTGTGGCTGTGAACGCGCCAGTCAAACTTGCAGACAAATCGGTTTGGCATTTTACGGCTTCGGCGCGCTACGCCAACGGGAATGACAACATTGCGCTGGAAGCGGCATTCAAGCCGGTGCGGTTAAGTGTGCTGGCGAACAGCGGAACTGGTCTGAAGGCTCTCAGCGGGTTCAACATTCCCGTGCAAGGCAACGCAGCCTGTGGGCTAGTCATTACCGGCAAGCTTGGGCGATGCAAGTTTTGGCTCAATGCAGGGACGGGGTCATTGCAGCTTCCGGCGCTGAAGCGGGAACCCGTTCATCTCAAGGAAGCTGCGCTGACGGTTGAAGTGGATTTTGCCTCTAAAAGCTATGCCATTGAGGAAATGACATGGAAAGGCAAAACGATCCGGGGCTTGATTTCCGGCACTGGCGCTTTCGCACTCGCACCGGATGGGGCGCTTGCGTCCTTATCGGCGGATTGGACCGCCGAAAATATTTCGATCGACGCGCCAAATGTGTTTGAGGGTGGATTGGCCCTGGAGAGCGCCCGGTTTAAAGGTGTGTTCGATGCGGCCCAGAAAAGCTTGGCGATTGAGCAAATTCTGGCTCGCCGTGGACCATTCGAAATCAACTTGGCGGGCAGTCTTCAGGATCACCCGATTTCCATGGGGGTGATCCTCAACGGGCAAATCAAGGATTTGTCTTTTGTTACCTTGAAGCGCCTTTGGCCGGCTGGTGCTGCACCGGGCGCGCGCGATTGGATTGGTACGAACGTTCACGAAGGCGCGATTAAGTCCGCGCGCGTCGCTGTTAATTTGGCACCCGGCGCGATTGTTGGTGAGCGGATACCGGACGAAATGATGAGTGTCGGGATGACACTTGAAGGCACGCGCGTCACTTATCTGTCAGGTCTTCCGGATCTTACGAGGGTTTCGGGAACGGCAGTTCTTTCCGGAGATACGTTTAAGGCCAGCATGACCGGTGGCGCAATCGGGGCCGTCCAGCTCAAGCAAGGTTCAGTTGTCATCAACGAGCTGAGCAAGCAGGGGACGGTAGGTGTTGTAAGCGGTGACATTACAGGGCCGACGCGCGATATTCTATTGTTGCTGGATCAGCCGCGCCTAAAGTATCCGTCACGTTACGGCATTGATGCCGCAAAGGCTGGCGGAAACACGGATGCCAGTTTTTCATTCTCTATTCCGATGCTCAAAGATTTGAGCGCCGACAATATCGGGATCGATGTCGGTGCCGAATTGAGAGACGTGAAACTTCCCATTAACAGTCAGTTGGGACTTACCGGTGGAAAATTTTCCATCAAGCTCAATGGGAAAGGCCTGAAGGCGTTGGGGGCCGTACAAATCAATGGGGCTTCGGTCGGCTTTATCTGGGCAGAAGACTTTACCGGAACCGCGAAGAACGGAACGCGTATTGATGTGACTGCAACCCTCACCCAGGCACAGCGGTCATTGTTCGGTTTGAACCTTGAACCGTATTGGGAAGGGCGCGCGGGCCTTGTCGCGACATTTACTGGCGGTCAAGGAAAGGTTGAAAACGCCACGCTTGAGGCTAATCTGACCGGTTCCCGCCTTTCCCTTCCGGCGTTGAATTGGGCGAAACCGGAGGACGCCAGCGCAACGGTGCGGGCCGCCATTGCATTCAAGCCCGACAAGTCGATCGAGATTTCGAATATCGATGCCACGGGGCAGGGCCTCAAGGCGCAAGGGCGGCTGGTGTTGAGTGGTGGGAAGCTGGCGCTAGCGGAATTTAAAAGGCTGCAACTTGGTCCTCGCAACGATTTTGCGCTGGACTATCGCACGACTGCGGATAACGCGACATCGGTCGACATTAAAGGCCGTGTCATAGATGCCGGCGGCCTGTTGGATGGCGGAAACGAGCCGGAGTCCGGAGATAAGAAAAAGGAGCTGAAATTTCCACTGGCAATTAAAGCTGAAGTCGATACCGCTCATCTGCAGGGCGGCGTCTCGTACACTTCCCTGAAGTTTGCATACGCGGATGATAGATCGCATTTGACGCAGTTTAAGTTGGATGCGTCCGCGCAAGGCGCAAATGTGCGGGGAGAGCTGATCACGGCGGCTGATGGTGCACGGAACCTGAAAGTTCAGACGAGTGATGCAGGCCGGCTTGTGCGCGGCGTGACAGGATTTCGCAGTTTGATTGGCGGACAACTTTCGTTGGCGGTTGAACTTACGCCGCTAAGTAACGGGGTGTCGCCGGAGGGTGCGTTTGATGGTGTGTTGAAAATTGAAAATTTCAAGATTGTTGACCAACCATTCTTTGCACGGCTGCTGTCGGCGGGATCCTTTACCGGGCTGGACGATCTGCTGGGAGGTGAAGGCATCACTTTCACAAAGCTGGAACAGGTGGTCCATGGCAGGGGTGATGTTATCACTTTGGCCGATGGTCGCGCAGCTGGACCTTCAATCGGTTTAACTACGCAGGGCACATACAATCGCGCCAATGAGCGGATCGATTTGAATGGCACTATCGTTCCGCTCTATGGTTTGAACTCGATATTTGAAGACATTCCTTTGGTCAGCGACATTTTGGGGTCGAAGAACGGCGAGGGAATTTTCGCCGTAACCTATGCTGTAAAGGGGCCGGTTGACGAACTCAAAGTGTCGGTGAACCCAATTTCCGTTCTCGCTCCTGGATTTTTGCGCAAGATTTTTCAGATGGGTTCTGCGCCGCAGGCCGCCGCGCCCATGCCTTTGCCGATGCCACAGCAAAAGCTTGTGCCGCAGGAAAGCTTGCAGCAACCACAGCCCAAAGCGAATTGAGTTTGCGTTCAGATCGGACGCAACAGCACGTGTTTTTTGCGGCCGAGCGAAAGTTTGACAGCGCCGTCGCGCAGATGCTGTCCGTTCAGAATGAGTTTTTCATCCGTCGCGGGTTCATCATTGATACGCAATCCGCCGCCGGCGATTTGACGCCGGGCGTCACCATTTGAAGATGTAAGTCCGGCACGGGTGAAGGCCGCCAGGATGCCAAGACCGGTCTCCCATTCCGCTTTTGGCACTTCAAGTGTGGGAAGACTGGCAGACACGCCACTGCCTTCGAAGGTTTGGCGGGCGGCTTCGGCTGCGAGTTCAGCTTCGGCCGTGCCGTGGCAGAGAGCGGTCGCTTCGTTTGCGAGTATTTTTTTGCTTTCGTTCAGTTCGGAGCCCTGGAGTGCTTCCAGCCGTGCAATGTCTGCAAGCGGCAGTTCAGTGAAGATGCGCAAGAAGCGGCCGACGTCGGCGTCTTCGACGTTGCGCCAGTATTGCCAATAATCGTAGGGCTGGAGCATGTCTGCGGAGAGCCACACGGCTCCCGCTGCCGATTTGCCCATTTTGGCGCCAGAGGATGTGGTGATCAGCGGTGACGTTAAACCAAACAGTTCGACATTGTCAGTGCGGCGCGCAAGGTCTATGCCTGAGACAATGTTGCCCCATTGATCCGAACCACCCATCTGCAGGCGGCAGCCGTGTCTGCGGAAAAGTTCGACGAAGTCATAGGCCTGAAGGATCATGTAGTTGAATTCAAGGAATGAGAGTGGCTGCTCGCGGTCAAGCCGGAGTTTGACGCTATCCATGGTGATCATGCGGTTGATGGAGAAATGGCGCCCGATCTCTCGCAAGAAGGGAATGTACGGCAATTTGTCTAGCCAATCGGCATTGTCGACCATGATCGCATCGCTGGGACCGTCGCCGAATTTGAGGAATCGCCGGAAGATTTCCTTGAACCGCTCTTTATGGGCTTCAATTTTTTCGTCGGTGAGGAGTTGGCGTGTTTCGTCTTTGCCGGACGGGTCGCCAATCTTTGTGGTGCCGCCACCGACGACGACGACGGGCTTGTGGCCGCCGCGCTGAAGAATGCGCAGCCGCATGATTTGGGTTAGGTTCCCAATATGCATGCTGGGGGCAGTGCAATCAAAGCCGATATAAGCCGGCACGTGCTCTTTGGCCATCAGCGTATCCAGGCCGTCGGCATTGGTGCATTGATGCATGTGGCCGCGCGCGGCGAACTCGGTCAGAAATTCGGAGCGGTATGCGCTCATCGTCTGCAAAAGCCTATGTCGGAGCTGGGTTCAAGGCGATAAGGGTTCTTCCACGGGCGGCATTCGCATATCAAGATAGTCTTCTACGGTGCGAACCAGGTCGGGGATGTGGTTTTCAAAGAGGTGGTTTGCGCCTTCAATTTTTGTTTGGGTAATTT
>JANOFD010000104.1:0-5418 GCA_031413455.1 Rhodobiaceae bacterium | reverse complement strand
GGGCACCGCCGAACTGCGCATTACCCAGGTCCTGGACACACTCAACGAAGTGCTGGGCTCGCACATTTTTCCGGCCACCACTGACGGCAGCGATCCGCGCAAGTGCAAGATGTGCGCCTCCGGCGAGCTCGGCCTGCGCTTGGGCAAGTTCGGCGCCTTCATCGGCTGCTCGAACTACAAAGTCGAGACCGGCGAGAAATGCAGCTATACCCGCCAGCTCGCAGCCTCCGGTGGTGACGGCGCCGCCGAAACCCGCACCCTGGGCGTCGACCCCGAGTCGGGCCTCAGCGTCACCATGCGCGTCGGCCGCTTCGGTCCCTATCTCCAGCTCGGCGAAGGCTCGAAGGAAGAAAAAATAAATCCCAAGCGCTCCAGCATTCCCAAAGGCGTTGACCGCACCAACCTCGATCTCGAAACCGCGTTGAAACTTTTGTCGCTCCCCCGCGAAGTTGGGCTCCACCCTGAATCAGGAAATCCGATCGTCGCCAATTTCGGCCGCTTCGGACCCTACATTCTGCACGATGGCGCCTACGCCAACCTTGAGAGCGACGACGAAGTTTTCACCATCGGCATCAATCGCGCCGTCACCGTCTTGGCCGAAAAGAAAGCCAATCCACGCCGTCGCTTTAACGAAGCCAAAGCGCTGAAGGAACTGGGGCCCCACCCTGAATCCAAAGCCAACGTCAAAATCATGAGCGGGCGCTACGGCGAATACGTCACCGACGGTGAAACCAACGCCACGCTGCCCAAAGGCGCCGACCCGCAGACCTACACGATGGAAGCAGCTGTCGAGTTGCTTAGGGAACGCGCGGCCAGTGGCGGCGGCAAAAAGAAAAAGAAGAAGCCGGCCAAGGCAAAGCCGGAAAAGAAAACCGAAAAAGCAACAGCCAAGCCCGCAAAGGCCGAAGCCAAAACGAAACCCAAAACCAAACCAGCCGCACCGGCAAAAAAGGCTGCGGTCAAAAAGAAAGTACTTGAAACGACGTGAACAAAAAGAAGCGCGATCCCAAAGGTCCCAAGAAACGCGAAGACCGCACGCGCGAAAAGATCGCAAAACAACCTGTCCCCTTCAACCGCAGCCATGGCCGCAAGCGCTCCCGGCACAGCGAACTACCCGAAGTCTCTGTCGTCGAAGTCATCGAACTCGACACCGACGGCGAACTGATCTGCCGCCCCGCCAATTGGGACGGTGACGCCAAACCACCACGCATCATCCTGTCCCCGGGCGCAGACACCACAACACCCGCCCTGGGCATCGGCGAACGCTTCCTCGCCCGCCTCAGCCGGAGTGGGCAGACCTACGAAGCGAAAATCATCAAGCGCCTGGGCGCCAGTCCAACCAGAGCCGTCGGCGTCTTCCGCAAGCTTGGCCGCCACGGCCGTGTCGAGCCTGTCGACAAAAAGGCCCGTCACGATTTCCACATCGCTGAAGGCGACATGGGCGGCGCCGTCGAAGGCGAGCTCGTTGTCGTCGAACTTATGGTCGAGCGCCAGATGGGCCTGCCACGCGCCCGCGTGCGCGAGCGTCTGGGAAAATCTTCCGAACCCAAATCGATCAGCCTGATCGCCATTCACACCCACGCCATCCCCGATCAGTTCCCACAAAGCGTGATTGATGAGGCCCAGCAGGCAAAACCAGCGACACTCGAAGGCCGCACCGACCTTCGCAACACGCCGCTTATCACCATAGATCCCCCCGATGCCCGCGACCACGACGACGCGGTGTGGGCCGCCCCCGACGACGACCCGCACAACAAAGGCGGCTTCAAGGCCATCGTCGCCATCGCCGATGTCGCCTGGTATGTGCGCCCCGGCAGCGCCATCGATCGCGAAGCCATCACGCGTGGCAATTCGTGTTACTTCCCCGACCGCGTCGTACCGATGCTGCCTGAATCATTGTCGGCCGATCTCTGTTCGCTGAAGGAAAGACAGGATCGCGCCATCCTCGCCTGTCATCTGAAGTTCGACGCCAACGGTAAATTGAAAAGCCATCGTTTCGAACGTGCCCTCATGCGCTCGGCGGCAAGACTGAGCTACAACGAAGTCCAGGAAGCACTTGACGGCAACCCCAACGGCAAAACCGCTCCGCTGCTTCAACCCATATTGAAGCCACTTGAGGCCTGCTACCGCGCACTCGTCAAAGCCCGCACTAAACGCAGCCCCCTCGATCTCGACCTGCCCGAGCAGAAAATCGAACTGGGGCCAGATGGCCGCGTCAAATCAATCAACACACGCGAACGCTACGACGCCCACAAGCTCATCGAAGAGTTCATGATCCAGGCCAACGTGGCCGCAGCCGAAGCGCTCGAGGCAAAGCGCGTGCCCCTGGTCTTCCGCATTCACGCCCCGCCGTCGACGGAGAAACTCCACGCCCTCAGCGATTTTCTGGGCACGATGAACATCACCGTGCCCAAGGGCCAGACCGTCACAACCGCGATGCTCAACCAGATCCTGGAAGCAGCCAAGAACACCGCCAACACCGAGCTCATCAATGTCGTCATGCTGCGCTCGCAGAGCCAAGCCGAGTATAACCCCGACAACATCGGCCACTTTGGCCTGGCGTTGCACCGCTACGCGCATTTCACTTCACCCATCCGCCGCTACGCCGATCTCATCGTCCACCGCGCCCTGATCCGCGCCTACAAATTGGGAACCGATGGCTTGACGGACGGCGAAATCGAGCACCTGACCCGCATCGCCCAAGACATCTCGGGCTTCGAACGCCGCGCCATGGCCGCCGAACGCGACTCCACCGACCGCTACATCGCAGCCTTCATGTCAGACCGCGTCGGCGCCGAGTTCCAGGCCAGAATCTCGGGAGTCACCCGCTTCGGCCTCTTCGTCCGCCTCGCCGAAACCGGTGCCGACGGCCTCATCCCGGTGCGCTCGCTGGGCCGCGAGTTCTTCACCCACAACGAACGCAGCCACGCGCTGGTGGGCGAGAAAACCGGCCTCACCTTCCGTCTCGGTGACACGGTCCGCGTGCGCCTCGAAGAAGCAACCCCACTAACCGGCGGCCTGCGCTTTCACCTGCTCGAAGGTGGAAAAGCTGACACAGCAGCACGCACCGCAGAACCGAAAAAGCCATTCAAGCGCAGCAATCGCCGCCGCTAACTGCAAAGTTCCGGAGTTTCCGATCTGCACCCGCACAGCCACCACCGCGCCACGTCCCCCCATCGTCTGCAGCAGCTATCGCTGCGCAGCCACTTGCCCCGGCAAGCGGGGGAAGACAGAAAATCTGGTGTCTTCCTCCGCTTGCGGGGGAAGTACCTGCGCCCGCCGAAGCCCCTTGGCGAAGGTGGGCTGCAGGGGATGGGGGCGGGGCCGCGCTTGACAATCCATTAAGGCACGTAAACAAACCCTTGCACTACGGTTCAGCAATCATTATCTGCTACCGTCTCTTAAGACGCGAAACGCACGTGCCCCTGGCCCCTCGTGGTACTAGCAACGACGGAAGCGTCCTTTTCGATCACGCCGGTTGAATGCCGGGTCTTAAAGGGTGTTGACGATGCTGACCATGAAGCGGGGCGTAAGCGCCTCCAAGCGCCAATCCGACTCTGCCATCAACAAAGCGCCAAACGCACTTCAGGCACTGCGCGCCATCGCCCGCGCAGGCGAATTGCCGGCCGAACGCGGCGGTCTGCCGCCCCGCATCGCCCAGTATCTGCAAACGGCAACGCTGCCCTCACCCTGCCTGATCGTTGACGTCGAGCTGGTCGAATACAATTACCTCGACCTCATCCGCGCCCTGCCAGAGGCCAGCGTCTTCTACGCCGTCAAAGCCAACCCCGCCCGCGAAATCATCGCGCGCCTGGCAAGCCTGGGCTCCAACTTCGACACCGCCAGCATGGGTGAAATCGACCTGTGCCTCGCACAAGGCATAGAGCCCCATCGCCTCTCCTTCGGCAACACCATCAAGAAGCAGCGCGACATCGCCGCAGCGTTCTCACGCGGCGTGCGCCTGTTTGCCTTCGACAGTGAGGCCGAGCTGGAAAAACTCGCCGAAAGCGCGCCCGGCGCCAAAGTCTTCTGCCGCATCCTCGTCGATTGCGAAGGCGCCGAGTGGCCGCTGTCGCGCAAGTTCGGCTGCGAAGTCGCCATGGCCGCAAACCTGCTCGTCCGCGCCAACGAACTTGGCCTCGACGCCTACGGTATTTCATTCCACGTCGGCTCGCAACAAACCGACTTGCGCCAATTCGACAAAGCTATCACCCAAGCCACCGCCCTATTCGCCGCTGTGGCGGTCCGCGGCGTCAAGCTGCGCATGATCAATGTCGGAGGCGGCTTCCCCTCGCGCTACAACCGCGATGTCCCCACAATCGAAGCCTACGCCGGCGCCATCCGCGCCTCGCTGGCCCAACACTTCGCAGACCAACAACCCGAACTCATCGTCGAACCCGGCCGCTACATCGTAGGCGACGCCGGCGTCATCCAAAGCGAAGTCGTGCTGGTCTCCCACAAAGGCGGCGCCGACGAGCGCCGCTGGGTCTATCTCGACGTCGGCAAATTCCACGGCCTCGCCGAAACCATGGACGAAGCGATCAAATATCGCATCACCACCGCTCTCGACGGCGGCCCCACCACGCCGGTGATCCTGGCCGGCCCCACCTGCGACAGCGCCGATATCCTCTACGAAAAATCAGACTACCGCCTGCCCACCGCACTGAAAGCAGGCGACAAAGTCCTGATCCTCTCAACCGGCGCCTACACCACCACCTATTCCAGCATAGCCTTCAACGGCATGCCGCCGCTGGCCAGTGTGTGTATTTAAACAGTCCCCGTAATAACAATTTGAAGTTTTAAGAATTACGCCGTTCAGTCCTCGAAAATCAGGCCCTGCGCGCGCTCAGGATTCGCGGTGATCGACTGCGCGGTCCCTGCGGAAGTCCGCACCAGGAAGAGGTGGCATCATAGCTGAGACTGGGCTAAGATGGACCGTCGGAAGAAACGGGCGCTCCGAACGCACGTGTGAGGACAGATGGCAAACCATATCGCACGGATCGTTGTTACGGTGGCATTGCTGGCTGTGATGGGGTGTGCGACGCCAGACACGTCGACGGAATGGGTTCAATGCAAGGGTGGTCCCGGAATAGCCGACGACGTCAAATTGGCCGGCTGCACCGCGGTCATACAGTCCGGGCGTGAAACCGGCGAAACGCGCGCCGAGGCATTCCAGAACCGTTGTTGGCTCTACAAACAGAAAGAAGAGTTTGAAGCGGCTATCCACGATTGCGATCGCGCGATTGAGCTAAATCCGGACTACTCGGATGCTTATTTCAGCCGCGCCAAGATTTACTTCCACAAGCATGACTATGATCGAGCGATAGCGGACTTCGGCCCAAGGCGAGCGCGAACCCCGCCACGGTGTCGTCGATCGCTAAGCAGCGTTAAGCGCGCCGCACCAAATCCTCAAAGGTC
>JANOFD010000103.1:0-4182 GCA_031413455.1 Rhodobiaceae bacterium | reverse complement strand
CCGAACAGCGGCGACATGCTTTAACGCTTGATGATGGGCCGGCGCGAACATGAATCCAATTCCGGCCTCTGCCATGCATCTTGCAATGTGGTTTGGCGTGAGATCCAAATTTACACCGAGCGCGCTCAGTACGTCGGCAGCACCACTCTTTGAGGACTGCGCCCGATTGCCATGTTTTGCTACTTTTGCGCCGCACGCAGCTGCTACAATTGCGGCACATGTTGAAATGTTCAACGTGCCGAAACCATCACCGCCGGTGCCAACCATGTCGATCGCATCAGCGTGGCTTTCAACGGGAACCATCCTTGCACGTAATACTTTTGCTGCGGCAGCAATCTCGTCAATCGTTTCGCCGCGCATATGGAGGGCAGTGGCAAAGGAGGCAATCTGAGCATCGCTTGCGACACCAGACATGATGATGTTGAAGGCGTCCATTGCCTCCTGAGCAGTCAGGACGCCACCAGATGCAGCTTTTGTAAGGTAGGTCCTAAATTCTCCAGCGCTCATGCGGCGCGCGCCAGTTCCAAAAAATTGCGCAACAACGCATGACCGTGTTCAGTGGCTATACTTTCCGGATGGAATTGGACGCCATGCACGGGGTGCTCGCGGTGCGAGATACCCATGATAACGCCATCTTCCGTTTCAGCTGTGATTGTAAGTTCATTGGGAAGGGTTGAACGATCCACCACAAGTGAGTGGTAGCGTGTGGCTTGAAAGCGCTCTGGAAGGTTGCGAAACACTCCAACACCCGTATTGCGAATTGTGCTGACCTTTCCATGCATAGGTGCGTTGGCACGGATCACCTGTCCACCGTAGACTTGACCGATAGATTGATGCCCCAGGCATACTCCCAGGATCGGGGTCGCTTCGCCGGCATGTCTGATCAGATCCATGCAAATCCCGGCCTTGTCCGGATCACAGGGCCCGGGTGAAAGCACCATCGCCTTGGGCTTCTTGGACATGGCCTGCTCTACCGTAATTTCGTCATTTCTAAAGACTTCGACCGTAGCGCCGAGTTGGCCCAAATAGTGAACCAGGTTCCACGTAAAGCTATCGTAGTTATCGATCAACAAAATCATACTTGCTTGCCCGGTGGGGAGGATTCTTCGGGGGAGATAAACACAACCAGCAGGGGATGATAAGCCTTTGGTTGGCAATTGTTCTTGAAAATCCGGCTAGACAGGCCAGCTTCGACGCGGGATGAATTGGGTTCCTCCGAAAATATTTGGTGTACGCCGATGCTGAAAGGACTACTGGGAGTTATTGCCGGGGTGGCTGTCGGCATTGTTACGGTCTTCATTGCCGAGTCAGCGGGACATCTCGTGTGGCCGCCGCCCCTTGGTATTGACATGAACGATCCCGAGGCTTTGAAAGAATTGATGCTGATTGCCCCAATTGAAGCAAAGCTTGCCGTGTTGATCGTTTGGGGTTTGGGCACTTTTTCCGGTAGTGCTGTCGCGATCAATGTGTCTGGGCGGGCGAGTTGGCCCGCTTGGCTGACAGCTTTCATTCTTTTCGGGCTGGCGTTGTGGACCATGACTTTTATTCCCCATCCGGATTGGATGTTGTTTGGTGCCACAGCACTCACCCTCGTGTCTGCGATTACAGCAGCCTTTATCTGGGCCCAAGATTAGCAATGTAAAACTTACTTTCATTGTTTGCAAAAGGAGAAGAGCATGCAAAAGAGATTGCAATTTTATATCGACGGCAAGTGGGTAGATCCCGCCACCCCAAAATCCCTCGACGTCATCAATCCTGCGACTGAAGAACCCATTGGTCAGATTAGCCTTGGTTCGAAAGCCGATGTTGATTTGGCCGTGAAAGCCGCAAAGCGCGCATTCGAGACTTATTCGCGCACCACCCGAGACGAACGTTTGGCGCTTCTGCAAAAGGTGCTCGACATTTATCAACGCCGTTATGGCGAATTCGTTGAAACGATTTCGTTGGAAATGGGTGCTCCGCTGGCTTTGTCCAAAGCTGCACAAGCCGCCACGGGTGTCGCACACTTGATGCAGACAATGAAAATTCTCAAGGATTTTGAATTCGAGAGAGTGCAGGGAACCACTGGCATTGTTTATGAAGCCGTGGGCGTTTGCGGGCTCATCACACCGTGGAATTGGCCTGTGAACCAGATCATGTGCAAAGTAGCACCGGCATTGGCTGCTGGCTGTACAATGGTCTTGAAACCTTCGGAAGTCGCCCCACTCAACGCGATGCTTGTGGCCGATGTTCTGCACGAAGCCGGTGTGCCGGCTGGTGTGTTTAACCTGGTGAATGGAGACGGTCCGACGGTTGGTAGCGCTATGTCGTCACATCCTGACATTGACATGATGTCGTTTACCGGCTCAACGCGTGCTGGCGTTGCGGTCGCCAAAGCCGCGGCGGACACTGTCAAACGTGTAACCCAGGAACTGGGCGGCAAGTCCGCCAATATCGTTTTGGACGACGCGGACCTCAAGAAAGCGGTCGTAGGTGGGGTCATCAATTGCTTTACCAACTCCGGGCAATCGTGCAACGCCCCGACGAGAATGTTTGTCCCGCGCGGAAAACACGATGAAGCTGCAGGGATTGCAAAGGCTACTGCGGAGGGGATGAAAGTCGGCGATCCGTTTGCTGAAACAACCAAACTCGGCCCAGTCGTCAGCGAAGTGCAATTCGACAAGATACAAAGTCTGATCAAAGCAGGCATTGACGAGGGAGCTACGCTTGTGACGGGAGGGCTTGGCCGGCCTGAAGGCCTCAATCGCGGCTACTATGTCCGTCCAACGGTTTTCGCCAACGTACGCAATGACATGACGATTGCGCGAGAGGAAATCTTTGGACCAGTGCTCACGATTCTGCCCTATGACAGTGAAGACGAAGCAATACGCATGGCAAATGACACGCCTTACGGATTGTCCGGGTACGTACAATCAGGAAATGTCGAACACGCTCGAAAGGTAGCTTCACGGCTGCGTACCGGAAACGTGCATTTGAATGGCGCCGGTGCGGACTTCAATGCGCCTTTCGGAGGGTACAAACAGTCTGGAACCGGCAGGGAGTGGGGCGAGCACGGCTTCAAGGAATTCCTGGAGGTCAAGGCTGTGCTCGGATATCAGCCTGCGTAACGCTTGAATCGCAACGTGGTGGGGCCACACCGGGGGCCCCCATTTTTATATGTTTATCCGAACGGCCCAATGTCGCTGTGTGTCGTATGCAGCCCGAAACAAAGCCGCGGACTTTTGGACAGTTTCCATGTATTCGGCATCTGGATCGCTGTCGGCCACCACACCGCCGCCAGCTTGGACGTACATCATCCCATCTTTCACGATCGCTGTTCTCAAAGCGATGCACGTATCCATCGAGCCGTTTGCGGAAAAATATCCCACTGCGCCGCCATAGATACCGCGCTTTTCCTTTTCCAGCTCGTCTATGATTTCAAGGGCGCGGATCTTTGGCGCACCACTCGTTGTTCCATTGGGAAACCCCGCTATCAACGCATCCAAGGCATCCTTGTCCGGGCGCAGAATGCCTTCAACATTGGATACGATATGTTGGACGTGGCTGTATTTTTCGATGACAAACTGTTCCGTCACCTTCACCGAACCCGTCGTGCTCACACGTCCGACATCGTTTCTGCCCAGATCGAGAAGCATCAAGTGCTCTGCACGCTCCTTTGGGTCGGCTAGCAGCTTCTTGGCCAGATGCTTGTCTTCCTCTAGGGTGTCACCGCGCTTGATTGTTCCAGCGATGGGCCGGATTGTAACCGTCCCATCTCGGGTGCGCACCAGTATTTCCGGACTAGACCCCACAACCGAGAACCCCGGATAGTTCAAGTAGTACAAGAACGGCGACGGATTGAGCCGACGAAGCGTGCGATAAAGTTGGAATGGCGGAAGTTTGAAGGAACGCCGGAATCTCTGACTTGGAACCACTTGAAAAACATCGCCGGCATAAATGTACTCCTTCGCCTTTCTTACAATTTCGAGGTATTCGGCCTTCGAGGTATTAGATTCAGGCGGGCCAAAGTCTTGCGTCCCGGCGGGTTGCGCTTCATCGAGTGGCCGCGCACGCGCGAAATCAACTGCGACAGCAGACAATCGCTCACAAGCGTAGTCATACGCCTCGCGCGCCAAACGTCCTGATGATGGAAACACAGGTGTAGCAATCGTGATGTTTGCTTTAACTGCATCAAAAATAGCG
>JANOFD010000102.1:0-1863 GCA_031413455.1 Rhodobiaceae bacterium | reverse complement strand
GGCTGAATGCCGGGCCGCTTCAACCATCGTCAATGCATGATTGGCAACAACAACCCGGCTGCCGCGCGTCTTGCGAACGATCCGCTCAAGAAAGCAGCGCCGGTAGTGCGGACACGCCGCATAAATGCACTCGCCCTGCCGGTCTGTGAGGCTCGCCGCGAACCCGGCATGAGGCCAAACCCAGGCCGGAAAGTCACCCCCGACAAGATCGCCATCCTTGGTCGCAGTCAGCCACCGCGCCACCAACCCCAGCGCCACAGTCTCGCGTTCAACCAAGACCGGCAATCGTCCGGACGCCTCTTCAAAATTCAAAAGGCAAACATAGTTCTCGCGCCCCTTGCGGATCGTCACCTTCTGGGCGCGTTCAGCCCGATCAGGATAAACACGCTGCAATTCCTGCGCGATCTGCCGTTGCAGGTTTTTCGTATAAGTCGAAATCCAAACGGTCCCCTCATTGCGTTCCGCCCACAGCGTTGCCGGCGCCAGATATCCAGCAGTCTTGCCCAGCCCCGTCCCCGCCTCGGCGAGAACCACCACCGGCTCACTCTCATGTGCGCGTGGCCGGAAGGCCTCGGACGCCAACGCCGCATAATCGGATTGCGTCCGCCGCACTTCTGCACCCTCGCCAACAATAACTGCCAGATGCGCCCGCGCCTCCTCTGGTGACACCGGCATGCTGCCCGGTTGACCGGTCGGCGGCGTGTCATCCCACTCGGGAAGCTCGCGCCAGACATCCAGGCGCGGCGTCGCCCGCGCGCGGCCCTGCGGGTCCATGCGCTCAAGCAAAAACGGCGCCCACGCCCAGCGGCTAAGTCCCATAGCGGCCGCAACCCTTGCCGCCATCGGCCGGCCCTCAATCCGCGCCGCCTCATCGAGTAAGATCCGGGCAATCTCCCGCAGGGTTCCCGCCTGCTCTGGCAAACTGCCCGGCACCGAGAGCTTCATGGCGCGCGCCATTGCCGCTACGCTGGGCGCGATCGGGCGCGCCGGGTGGATGAACGCAAAAAGTTCAAGCACATCGAAATGGCCCGCGCGCGGTTCATTGCGCGCGCCGCCCAAGCGCTGCAACGTCATGCCGGTATGTGCGGTCAGATGCGGCGTCGTTGCGGCGGCCCGCAGCGCCATCTCGGGCGTGGGCTCCTGAAACTGCCCATCAGACGTCGCAATCAACGCGCGGCGGAACGTCGCGACGAGTGCCGGGATTGCGTCAAGAGCGGAAGCGGCTGAGTTGTCCATTGCCGCCACTATGCAGCAGCGTTGACGCGCATAGAAGCGCCCCATATGGCTTGCTCAGAACTTTCTCGAGGTTTCCTGCATGTCGTCCCGTCGTGACTTGGCAATGGCCGCAAAAGCTTGGCCCTTTGAAGAAGCGCGACGAATTCTCCAGCGCCTCAATCGCGACGAGGCCGCAGGCAAGACGAAACCCTACGTTCTGTTCGAGACCGGCTACGGACCGTCGGGCCTGCCTCATATTGGCACCTTCGGTGAAGTCGCGCGCACCAGCTGGGTCCGGCGCGCCTTCGCCGAATTGTCGGACAAGCCAACGCGCCTGATCGCCTTCTCCGACGACATGGATGGCATGCGCAAAGTGCCGCCCAACATTCCCGATCAAGAACGTATGCAAAAATTTCTAGGCCAGCCTTTGACCAAAGTGCCCGACCCCTTCGGCACCCACGACAGTTTCGGCGCGCACAACAATGCCCGCCTGCGAAGCTTCCTCGACTCGTTCGGCTTCGAGTACGAATTCTTGAGCTCGACCGAATGCTACCGGTCAGGCCGCTTCGACAAAACCCTGCTCACAATCCTGGCCGGCTTAGTCAGGAACTGGCGCTGATCAAGACCAAGCTGAATGCTTGTTCTAAC
>JANOFD010000101.1:0-5123 GCA_031413455.1 Rhodobiaceae bacterium | reverse complement strand
AACGCGGCCCGGACGACGGGGTGCACAGTGGCCGGCGACGATTGGTGTTTGCGGCGCTACGCGCAAGCCAACACCGGCGGCGAGGTGATGTCGGATGTGCAGGGCGATCCGACCGCGTTCGACTGGCTTGAAACGGGCATCCGAGATGCCGGTACCACCTCGGTGTGGGGGCGCGTTATCGGCGCCTGGGGCCAGACTTACGGTGATGCCTTTGCGCCCGGTTCACGGCAGATCACGGGTGGATTGATTACCGGCGTGGACCGGGTGTTCGACTCGCTGCTGCTTGCGGGGTTGGCTGCGCAGTATGTCGAGACCGCGGTGAGCTTTGATGCCAGCCGGAACTCATCCAATATCCAGGCGGGGCAATTAGGCGCGTATGTTTCGTATGGCGGCGCGGAAGCCTATGTGAACGGCAATCTTAGCCTCATCGGTTCGCAGGCCAAGTCTGAGCGTTTTGTCAGTGTCGGCCCGCTCGACTACGATATTACCAGCGTCATGCGCTCGTGGTCGTATACCGCGTCGGTGGAAGCGGGCACTATTCTTGAGAACGACAGCTTCCGGTTTGAACCGTCGTTCGCACTGAACTATCAGGGCGCCTTGCCCGATGATTACGAAGAGCGCGGCGGCGGCGGGCTGTCGCTGCTGATGCGGCCGGAGGATTCGCAATCGTTGCGGACAATCGTCAGTGCCCGCCTCTCGCGCGTCTTCGCTATGGGCGACCGGAAAGTCGTTCCGCAATTGCGTCTGGATTGGCGTCACGAAATGCTCGACCGGCGGCAGGAATTCTCGGCAGCCTTCGCGGGTGATCCGGATGTGTTTTTCCACGTGGATGGTACGGCCTATGCACGCGACACCTTCGCGGCCGGGCTGTCGATGACGATGCCGCTGACCGGGAAAATTACCGGCTACGTTGATGCGCAAGGCGCGTTCAGCGACGACAGCGTCTCGGCCATGGTCTCGCTGGGTGGCCGCGCGACCTGGTAGCTTTTCTGGAGGACTGATCATGCGTGTTTCACCATGGATTAAATTCGCGGGCCTTCTGCTGGTGCCGCTATTTCTGACCGGTTGCATCGAAGATCGTGGCGATGGTGCGCCCGGGGCTGCGGCACATGCGGATCATCACGGCGGCGGCGCGAAGACCATGCCGCTGTTTGATAATATGGGGACACATTCACACAGGATATCGACAGCGTCGGCGGAGGCGCAGGCTTATTTCAATCAGGGCTACCGGTTTCTGTTCAATTTCAATCATGCGGCGGCGATTTCTTCGTTTGAGGAAGCGCTGAAGCGTGACGACAAATGCGCCATGTGCTGGTGGGGGATTGCTTTTGCGCATGGGCCCAACATCAATATGCCGATGATGCCGGACGCGGTGGCGCCGGCCTTTCACGCGATCGGGATGGCGCAGAAACTGGCGCCGGGCGCGAGTGTTGCGGAACGCGCCTCTATCGCGGCGCTGGCGAAGCGCTACTCCGCCGATCCGGCTGCGGATCGCGGCGCGCTCGACAAAGCTTTCATGCAAGCCATGCGCGGCGTGGCGAAGCGCTATCCGCGCGACCTCGATGCGCAGACGCTTTATGCCGAAGCGCTGATGGACACCTCGCCGTGGGATTATTGGCAAACCAACCGGCGCAGGCCCAAGGCCGGGCTTGAGGATTTGGTGCCCACGCTTGAGCGTGTGTTGAAGCGCGCGCCTGCCCATGTGGGCGCGATGCATCTTTATATTCATGCGGTTGAGAACAGCACCACGCCAGGGCGCGCAGAAAAATATGCCGACCGCCTGGGGCCTGCGATGCCGGGTGCGGGCCATCTCGTGCATATGCCGACGCACATCTACAATCGCATCGGGCGCTATGAGGATGGCGTGGTCTGGAACCAGAAGGCTGCGAAGGCCGACGAAGCCTATCTCGCCGCCACGAATGATCGCGGCATGTATTCGGCGATGTACTATGTGCACAATCTGCACTTCGTGTGGACGGCGGCGACGAATGACGGGCGCTCGGCATTGGCGCTGGAGTACGCGCAGCGCGTGCTCGACAAGGTGCAACCGAAGATGGCGCTTGATCTGCCGGCGGTGCAGGCATTCGTGCCGACCTTGCTGTACGCGCAATTGCGGTTTGGCAAGTGGGACGATGTGCTGGCGGCACGGGCGCCCGACCCCGGGCTGCACTATGCCACCGCAATCTGGCATTACGCGCGGGCGCGGGCCTTTGCCATGAAGGGCGATGTGAAGGCAGCGGAGCGCGAGAGTGCGCAGATTGCGCCATCGTTCAGCGAAGCCGACGGCAAAATGTTTCAAGGCTTTGGCGTGCCCGGTGAGGATATGGTGCGGATCGCCGGTCATGTGGTGCGGGCGGAAATTGCCCGCGCCAAAGGTGATCTGCCGGATGCGATCAACGAGCTGAAGGCCGCAGTGATTGCGCAAGACAATTTGGCCTACACCGAGCCACCGTGGTGGGACTTTCCGACGCGGCAGTATCTTGGTGCGGCGCTGATGCAAGCCGGGCGCGCGGCTGAGGCCGCCGATGTGTACCGCCAGGACCTGAAGGAGTGGCCGAAGAACGGCTGGTCCCTGTTCGGGCTGCACGCGGCGCTGGTCAGCCAAGGCCGCACGCGCGAGGCGGCGGCGGCGCAAGCGGCGTATGAGAGGGCGTGGGCGCGGGCGGACGTGGAGTTGAAGGAGAGCAGGTTTTGAGCTGAGCTGGGAAAGCGGCGAGCAAATTCTCAGCGGGAGAGCATGCCGTTCGGGGAGAGCAGGAAGTAGTTCATGGTCAATAGGAGCCCTGCGTAGAATACTGGGGCTAATGTGTATAGGCGCCGAGTGGTAAACTCACCTGTCGAACTAGCGAACGCTTCCCACACCACTATCAGTGGCCAAAAAATTACGGCGAAAATTATGCCCGTGAGATCGTCCCAGATTCTTCCCGCTCTCAAGTGGATAAGAAGCTGAGCCAAGCTCGCCGTTACGTAGTCTCTTGCGATTGGGGAGATTACAAGGTCCCAATCGAAAGCCCACTTCGCGAATGGCACAATCGTGACATCCAGCAGAGCCGTCGTCGCCGAAGGAACGTACACGTCCCAAATTCCGATGATATCGCGAAGAGCCCCATGCCATTCGAATTTGGCGACGTGATCGAAGACAGCGATGAACGCGAACATGCCGATGACAATCGTTATCTGCTGGTAGAGCAAAACTCCCAGACTCGGCCAACGTGACTCGCTTGAGGTCTCTTCGTCCGACATCGACATGTTCCCGCCCTCCAGGCTTTGGCCACCGCGAGGAAGTCACGGTAACTGCGATGGTGTCCCTGCGCAACGTGAATTAAGGGTGCGCCTTCTCCGGGTGCCAGAGTCAGGCTGCTTTCCGCGTGGGGTAGGCTTGCGCGAGGATGTCTGCAGGGATGTCGAGAAGCTTGCTCAAAGCGCGCACCATGGGCAGCGTGAGCGGGCTCTTGCGGGTCAGTACTTCGGAGACGCGGCCGCGGCTGCCGATGGCGGGTTCGAGGTCGCGGCGGGATAGGCCTTTTTGCTCAGCATGAAATTGATCGCGGCGATGGGGTCTGGCGCCGGGATCGGGAAGTGCTTGTCCTCGAAGTCTTCGATGAGCGTGACGAGAACCTCGACCCGGTCGCCGTCCGGTGTGCCGGGATTCGTACTCCAAAGTCTTTCGACCTCTTTCAAAGCCGCACGGTGATCGGCCTTCGTGCGGATGGGGCGGATTTGCATTCTACACTACTTCGTCAAATCGGCGCCTCGCATTCAGGACTGTCATATCCGCACCACTTTCCCTGGATTCATGATGCCCAGCGGGTCTAAGGCGCGTTTGATAGTGCGCATGGTTTCCAGGGCGGCGGGTGATTTGTAGCGCGTGATTTCGTCGATTTTGGCCTGGCCTATTCCGTGTTCGGCGCTGACGGAGCCGCCAAGGCTGTGGACGATGTCGTGGACAATGCGGTTGATTTCCGGTGCACGGTTGAGGAAGGCCGCTTTGTCTGCGCCCACGGGCTGGCTGATGTTGAAGTGGATGTTGCCGTCGCCGATGTGGCCGAAAGGGACGGGCCTGGCGCCGGGCAATGCCGCGATGACTGCGCGAGAGGCTTCGTCGATGAAGCGGGGGATTGACGATATGGGGACGGAGACATCGTGTTTGATGCTGCCGCCTTCGGGCTTTTGCGCCTCGGAGATACTGTCGCGCAACTTCCAGAAAGCTTCGCGCTGTGTCAGCGATTGGGCGATAGTGCCATCTACGATGAGGTTGGCGCTGGCGGCGTTGGTGAGCAGGTCTTGCGCGGTGCCTGATTGGCTGGCGGCACGCAACGACACATCGATAAGGATGAGCCAGGGCCAGGCGCGGTCGAAAGGGTCGCGCGTGGCGGGTATGTGTTGGAGGACGAATTCGAGCCCCCGTCGCGGGATCAATTCAAAGGCTGTGATCGCGCCGTGCGAGAGGGCGAAACTCAACAATGCGACGGCTGACTGGAGATCGTTGACGGCGGCAAAGGCTGTTTCGATGGCGGCGGGGCGCGGGAAAAGTTTGAGGGTCGCTGCGGTGACAATGCCCAACGTGCCTTCGGCGCCGATGAAGAGTTGCTTGACGTCGTAACCGGTGTTGTCCTTGCGCAGTGGCGCGAGCTGGTCGAGCACCCGGCCATCCGGCAACACGACCTCGAGGCCGAGCACCAGCGCGCGCATCATGCCGTAGCGCAGCACGGCCGTGCCGCCCGCGTTGGTCGAGACGATGCCGCCGAGCGTGCAACTGCCCTCGGACCCGAGCGACATCGGCAGCAGCCGGTTGGCGCTGGCTGCGGCATCCTGCAATGCAGACAGGACACAGCCGGCCTCTGCCGTCATCGAGTCATTGGCGGCATCCAGGCTCCGGATACGGTGCATGCGACGCAGCGACAGCACGATCTCGGCGTCACCGGCGCGCGGCGTGGCGCCTCCGCAGTAACTGGTGTTACCGCCCTGTGGCACGACGCCGATCCGCCCGGCGGCGCAGTAGCGCAGCAGTTCGGCGACCCGCGCCGTGGATTCAGGCAATGCGATGAGTGGCGTGCTGCCGTGGTGCAAGCCACGAAAATCGGTCTCGAAAGGCGCGCGGTCGGCGGCCGTGTCGAGCCAGC
>JANOFD010000100.1:0-6315 GCA_031413455.1 Rhodobiaceae bacterium | reverse complement strand
CAGCGCCCAGAGCCCGCCGCTCCAGAGCATGTCGCTCTCGTTGCGGATGAAATGATCCAGCGTGATGCGACCGTCCGCCGTGGCGGTGACGGTGATCCCGCGACGCGTCCGATGCACCGGATCGAGGGCGGCGGTGACCGTGAAGCCGTTGGCCGACACCTTCACCGCGCACGGCTGGTTGTCGGTGGCGTAGGTCTCCTCGGCCTCGTCGGCGCCCGGCCGGGCCGCCCAAAGACGGTGGCCGCCCACCAGCTCCCACTCCCCGCGGAAGTATTTGCCGGGTTTCCACAAGAGGAGGTTGTCCCCGCCCGGCCGGCCCCAGAAGGCGAGGCGCGGGCCCTTGGCGGTGAGGGCGACCACCCGCAGGGCGGGCCCCCCCGACGCCTTCTTATAGCATAGTTGGTACAGGTTATCCTTGTTGATATAGGCGTGAATTCCTTGTGAATGCCTATAGAGAAAGGGTAATCCTGTGTAAATTATGCTATAGGGCGAGAGCAATGAACGGGTTATCAGATTGTGTTTCTTGTGCATTTTATTCTTTGTTTTTCTATTATATTTATTTCATGCCGTTGCAAACGGAGCCATCTGTCGCAATTCAACCAGTCCGTCGCGCACCATCTCCAGCGTGGCGGACAAAGTGCTCGCAATGCCCGACCTTCGTGATCGTCCTTGCATAAATTCCTCGGGCATCAGACTTTCGATGACCGACCAATCAACGATCACGCCCAGCATACGCTCCAACCGGTGGCGAGCGTCTTCAATCGCAAAGACCTGCAGCTTTTGGATCTCATAACTTGAGTGCACGATTTTTTTTGTACGCTGCACGGCATAGGCTTTAAGAAGATCCAGAAGTGTATCGGCGTAGCGCGGTGTTTTGATGACGCGCACGCCCTCTGGCGCGCCGCGCCAGAATACCTCAGTGCCAAGCTTGTCGCGCGCCATCAACCGGGTGGCCGCAATACGGATGGCCTCCAGACGTTGCAATTGAAGCGACAGGCGCTCGGCGAGTTCTTCGGCCGACGGCTCTCCGTCTTTTTCTTGCTCCGGCAAAAGCAATTTCGACTTCAGATAGGCAAGCCACGACGCCATCACCAAATAGTCAGCCGCCAAATCGAGCTGCTTAATTCGTGCGGCAAGGATAAACTCAAGATACTGCTCGGCCAGCGCCAAAATCGATATCTTGCGCAAATCAACTTTTTGAACGCGCGCCAAAGCCAAAAGCACGTCGAGAGGTCCTTCGTAGCCGTCGACATCAACAATGAGCGCCTCACCGGATTCGGATGCCAATTGAGCAGTTTCTTTGGGGTCAAATGACATCGGTCATCCCGCCAATGCTGCGTCAACACGCGCCTGCGCCGACGCCATGACAAAAGGTTTCGGCCGGATCAGCGCCGCTAAAGCGCGTTCTGCGCGGTCCTGTGCCTTGCCGCTGAGCACAGGTGTTGCGGCCGCGATCTCACGCATTTCATCCATGTTTCGCGTGCAGTGCAAGATCATGTCACATCCTGCTGCGATGGAAGCCTTGACGCGTTCGGTGTATGTACCCTTGAGCGCGCGCATCGTCAGGTCATCCGTCATCAGTAACCCATCAAAGCCGATATAGCCGCGCACAATCTCGTCAATAACACGCTTGCTCGTTGTTGCTGGAGCGCTGGGATCGATGTCGCTGTACACCACATGCGCCGTCATTCCGAGCGGCGTGCGCGCTAATGCGCGGAATGGCATAAAATCTGTACGCTCAAGTTCATCGCGCGGCGTGTCGACGACAGGCAAATCGAGATGACTGTCGGCTAGCGCCCGCCCGTGCCCAGGAAGGTGTTTGATCACAGGCAGAACACCTCCATCCAACATCCCGTCGATTACGCTTTGTCCCAATGAGGCAACGACCCAAGGATCATTTCCGAAGGCGCGATCACCAATAATCCCGTGGGCACCTTCAACCGGCACATCCACGCAAGGCACACAGTCCACATTGATACCCAAGTCAAAAAGCTCGGCAGCCATAACTCGCGCATTGTCATAGGCCAAGTCTCGGGCCGAGCGCGGATTTTGGCGGCTAATCGTACCGAACGAGGCTGCTGCCGGTCTGGACTTCCAATTTTGTCCCCGAAGGCGCTGCACACGCCCACCTTCTTGGTCAACCAAGATTGGTGCATTTTCCCGGCCGACACATTCCCGCATTGCCGAGGTTAGTTGGCGAACTTGATCAGGAGAACCGCAATTGCGTCCAAATAATATGAATCCCCACGGCCTGACTTCCCGGAAAAAAGTCGCCTCTTCCGTCGTCAGGTCGTGGCCATCACAACCAAATATGACCGCTCGTACCGGCATCAGACGGATTACTCCCGCAAACGAGATAAGTGAACGGCGAGGAGCCGCTACGCCCCAGCGCTTAGATCACCTACCTGCGATGATGCAAGCATGTCCACCAGCCTGCAACTGGTCGCAGACGTCTTTTGCGGCCGCTTTTCCAGAAAATCCACCGACACGCAAACGGTACCAGGTCCCTTTCCCATCGATTTTGGCAGACACAATTTGTGGTGAATATTCGCCCAGGATTTCCTGGTTTGAGCCTTTGACCTTTGACCACGCGGCGGCAGCCAATTGGCTGGTTGGGAAAGACCCCAGTTGAATGGATACGCCGACGCCCGCTGCAGGTGGAGCAAGATCAGCCGGTAGCTCGGAGCTGGGTTGTTCTGTCTCTGCAGGTAACGTCAGCGGAGCTTGTGCTGCAGGCGACGGCGGTGAAATGCTCGCGGGCGCGACGAGCTTTGCTCCAGTCGATGGAGGAGTCTGCTTTACGGTCGGCTTTTGCGGTGGCGGAGTGATAGCCCGGGGTGACGATGCTTCTGCTTCGGCAACATACGTACTCTCCGTGCCCGGCAGTGACGATGTGATGTCCTCGCCATTGCGAGAAGGCCGTGACAAATTCGGCGCCGTCATAGTTGGCGCATCGGTTGGAATAGGGCGTGCATTCGAAACAATGCCACCTTCCATATCGACGGTTGCATCCATTCGCGGATCGACGGGAGGCGGCTGGTCAACTGGTCCGCCTTTAGCGCCCGCAGAATCCGCAGTGCCGCTGATTACATCTTGCGTGCTCGCTATGGATCTTGGCTGCTCGGCGGTGGGCAGTACATTTTCCTGACCCGGCTGTTCATTGGTGCTCGCCCACAAACGCTCATAGCTTTTTTCTGGCGCCGGATTGGTAGACGGAACTGATGCGAGCTGATCAGGTTCAACGCGCGTGGGACCGGGGTCTGCCGCCAGTACAGGTGGATTTACTCCACGCGCGCCCTGTTGGACGCCTTGATTGTAGGCCACCCAAACGACACCGGAGAATGCCGCCAAGACTACAAAACCCAACAGCACGACCAAAGGACGGCTGCGCGGACGCTCCGGCTCGAGTTCGTTGTCGTATAGTAACGCATCATCGTACGGCGGGTCGTACAAATTGCGATCAGGATTGACCATGAGCTTTATTCCCCTCAAGCCGCGAATTCAGACAAACAACGCGAATCGTAGCGTGCCCTGTAAAGAGTACACCGACTTATCAACAAACTCTGAATGCTTTTTATATTTCACTCATCCTGTTCGATCGAAAATAAGCGCCGATGCTCTTGTAGTGCAAATCGATCTGTCATGCCTGCGATATAGTCGGATACGACACGTGCCGTGCGCATTGTCGTTTTGTCATCGCAAAGTTGCGCCCATGGCGTTGGCAGAACCTCCGGTTCATTCAAAAACAAAGCGAAGAGATCGCTGATTACGCGCTTGGCTTTCGACATTACGCGGTTCACTTTAAAATGCCGGTACATGTGCTTGAAAAGAAACGATTTCAGTGCGCGATCATTGGCGCGCATTTCATCTGAAAACCCAACCAGTGGCTGCCCGCAAAACCGGACATCGTCTGCCGAGAGCAACTTTAAAAGATTTATGCGGCGTCGCGTTTCGTGAAGCGCATCGTCGATCATCGCTGTGATCAATCGCCGCACACTTTCATGGATGAGCCGCGACCGCTCGAGCAACGGATACCGGTCCATCATCTGGCTAAACATCGGGCCGACAAGGGGCAGCGCCAACAACTGTTCGACAGTAAACAGCCCTGCCCTCAACCCATCGTCTATGTCGTGATTGTTGTAGGCGATGTCGTCTGCAAGCGCCGCGACTTGTGCTTCGATGCTGGCGAAGCTGTCCAGGCGTAAATCCACTTCGCTGTTGAACTCGACTATCGCTTCGGCAAGCGGTTCTCCTTTTGATTGGGCGCCGGTCAACGGGCCGTTGTGCTTTACGATCCCTTCCAGTGTTTCCCAGGACAGATTTAAGCCATCGAATTCCGCGTAACGCGCTTCGAGTTTGGTCACCAGCCGCAAACAGTGGGCGTTGTGATCGAACCCGCCGAAGGGCTGCATGGCCGCGGCTAGTGCATCTTCGCCGGCGTGCCCAAACGGCGCATGGCCAAGATCATGAGCCAAGGCCAGTGCTTCAGCCAAATCCTCATCCAATCGCATCACGCGACAGATCGAGCGTGCAATCTGGGCAACTTCAAGCGAGTGGGTTAGGCGGGTCCGATAATAGTCGCCTTCGTGATACACAAAGACTTGGGTTTTGTGCTTCATTCGCCTGAAGGCGCCGGAGTGGATAATGCGGTCGCGATCGCGCATATAAGGCGAGCGCGTCGTACTTTCAGGCTCGCTCCACTGCCGTCCCCGGCTGGTCTGCGCGCGCGAAGCAAAGGGCGCCAAGTCTGAAAAAGCCTGAAATCCGCTCAAATCGAAGCATCTCCTTCCCACAAATTCAGCTATGGGGTTTGACAGGCGGTGCCGGGCACCTAAATAGAGTGCTATACACCTGTGTAAGCGTTCAAAGGTTAATCAAATTTTACCAATGGAAAATCTAGTTCAGACGTCAGTCAGCGTTTCTCCTGGTGCCGCGCGGCGCATCGCAACACTCACCGCGGCCGAAGGGCCTGCTATGATGTTTCGTATCGCCGTCAACGGCGGCGGCTGCTCGGGATATCAATATGATTTCACCTTCGACGACACCCTGACCGATGACGACATTCTCATTGAGCAAGATGGCGCCCGGGTTTTGATCGACCAGGTCTCACTCGAATTCATCGGCGGCTCGGAAGTCGATTTCGTCGAAGGCCTCATGGGTTCGCATTTCGAAATCAAAAACCCGAAGGCGAAATCGTCGTGCGGTTGCGGGACCAGTTTTTCGGTCTAGCCTTCAGCCCGTCTTCTCACCGTCCCAATAATCCTTCGCCGCCGCCTTGTCGAAAATGTTCGCGCCACGCCCAAGCGAGCGCACCATGACTTTGTTGGAGTCGGTGTAAACGCAGACCTCATTCGGATTCTTTTCGCCGATGATAAGGAAGCGGCAGATCGCGCGGCTGTTGTTGACGAAGCAATGCCCTGCCTTTTGCCCGGCCGGAAAACACACGTAGTCGCCCGTTTTCATGTCATGGGTCTCATCGCCGAGCCGGAGAGTCACCAGCCCTTCGAGGATTAACACCTGCTCCTCCTCGAGCATGTGATAATGCGCGGGCGACGACTGCATGCCGGGCGACAGCTCCTCGATCTGCATGCCGACGTGATAGTTATCGCCTACCGCAGCGAGTGTGAGATGCTTAAACCTGCTGCCGAAGCGCGCGCCTTCGCTCCAAGTTTCCCAGGGAACTGACTCCGACGGAATTGGCCCATACACTGAGGTTGGCTCGATTTCTGGCGGCATATTTTCAGTCCTTATCTAATGCACTGGCATTAACTGTAGTGTCTGCGCTAAACAGTTGTGTATGAAAATCGCAACGTTCAACGTCAATTCCGTCAAAGCCCGGCTTCAGAATGTCCTGAATTGGTTTGAGCAAGCCAATCCCGATGTCGCGTGCCTTCAAGAAATCAAGTGTGAAAGCAAGTCTTTCCCTGCTCTCGAATTTGAATCTTTGGGCTATTATTGCGCCGTTTCCGGCCAAAAAACCTACAACGGCGTGGCCCTGCTTTCGAAAAACAAAATTACAGACGTTCGCATCGGGCTGCCTGGCGACGACAGTGACGACCAGGCACGCTACATCGAAGGCGTCATTTCGACCAAGGCGGGTGCGGTGCGCGTCGCCTCGATCTATGCGCCCAATGGCAACCCAGCCGACAGCCAGAAATTTCCCTACAAGCTGAAATGGATGGATCGCCTTATCGCCCACACCAAGACCCTGCTCACCCACGAAGAGGTTCTGGTTCTCGCCGGCGACTACAATGTCATCCCGACCACAGATGATGTCTGGGACGCCACGGTGTGGGAGAACGACGCCTTGTTCAA